>JBEIQI010000037.1:0-17530 GCA_040376605.1 Flavobacteriales bacterium
CCCTCCGGCATTTGAACGCTTGGGTCAATACTTTGCATCACCTCAACAATTTTTTTCGCCTCCTCTTTCTTCCCATAATTCATTTCGTAACCTACCCTTGAACTTAAAACACTCATAGAGAAATTGAGAATTTGACGTTCAAATTTATTCTCCTTTTTAGCTTCAGTAAATTTTACCTGATAATCCAGGGGTTTCGCTAATGGATAATAAATACTGGTGTCAGCAGGAACCACTCTATAAAAATAGGCATCAGGAACCAGGATGGTTCCGGCAGGGAGTTTTACATCCACCCCACGAGCAATATCAGCATCTAATACCAAAGACGATACATATACAGGTCGGTTTTTATACTCACTTAAAATAGCCGTAATATATGCTTCAAATTTTTGTTGAATCAACGACGGATTAAATTTTTCCTGCCTTTCAAATGGAAGCACTGCTTCATTAAATTCATCCATTTGTTTTTGTAAGTTCCCTGCAAAGTTTCCATCCCAGGCTTTTATTTGATTAGAATACCATGATCTTCGTAAGAGCTCCTTATCTAAAATAAGCACATCTGGGCGCTGGTTTTCAACCAGGTGATAATAGTATAACGGACTTACCAAAACATCCCATTCCCTGCTAAAAATAAGGGCATTGGGCTCAACAGAGTTTAGGGCAGCAATAGAATATTCGTCTATATAATTTAACTTACTTTGGTCGGCATCCTTAAAATTCATAATTAATGGAAGGACAGGAATCAATAAGAAAAGGTAGGCTACTTTGTTTTTTTCAATTCCCTTGATGAGGGTAAAAATCCAATAAATACAAAAGCAAATAAAGATGGATGCGGATAGATAAGCCAATAAAAAATAGTTCTCAATATCATGAATATCATATTGTGATGCATAAATAAGGGTGGCAAATAAATTCAGCATCCAAAAGGCAGCAATTTTAGGGTTTTTCATAAACGTAAAAACAATCCCACCTAAAAAAAGCAGTACACCAATAATGGCCGATTGTTGGGTGAAGTTTTCAAAGAAAAGGGACATGGTAGTATTCGATTTTTTTTCGTTTCCCATAAAGGATTGAAACTGCCAACCACTTACATGGCGCTTCAAATATTCCATATTTTGCGGATTGCCATAATTTACTTCGGGCGAAGATCCTGCCCGGCTCATCATAAATCCATAAAAAGCGATAAAGATTATGAAGGCTGCGACTGCAAAAATGATTCCCATTTTAATGGAGGCCATATTAAATTTCATTTTCATAAAATACAGCAGAAGAATGCCGGGTAAAATCAATATGGAAGTAAGGTGATTGGTAAAACACAAGCCCAATAATAATCCGGCCAATGCCCAATCCTTAGCGGTAGTGATAGGCTTTATATAATTACGGATAAAAACAAAAATAAAGGCCGTTAACAATGCCAAATGTAATGAATATACCTCCACTCCTGCCGATTGAATCCACCAGGTTGTACAAAAGCCTATCATGAGAACCCCTGCGATAGATGCAATAAGATGTAAGGGATGATGGGAGTTTTCATCGCTCTTCTTTTCGGTAATTTTCTGGTTGTTTTTTTTTGGAGAATTTGTTTGCTTAAAACTATGATTTAAAATAAGTAATGCTGTTTTTATTAAAAAGAAGTTAGCGATAGCTACCCAAATTGCGCAAAGTAGGTTGAGTCGAAATATAACTGAGCCGATGGGCAATTTGCTCCATAAAAATCCAATTATATTAAAAAGAGGGTAGCCTGAAGGATGAGAGATTCCCAGGGTATATTGCGAAGCTGCTAATTCTCCGGCATCAATCGGCATAACTCCTCTGCTCATGCTGAGGAGGTAAACCACTAAGGACATCACGGAGGCCAATAGGGGAGAGAATTTATAGAGTTGTTGATTCATACTGGTATTCATTATAAAATATAGAAGTGACTGTTTAAGCCAACCTTGTTAGGGTAAAATTAAGAAAACCGTTAAAAAATATAAATCTATACAACTAAATCCCTGTTATTTGGTTTAATTAATTCTAAATTCAGTGTATGAAATCTATTTCAGCTATTTTTTTCATGTTATCCATTAGCTTAGGTGCTTGTGGACAGCAATCTACTCAAATTAAAAAAGAATCGAAGGATACTATGACTACTTTTAATGTTACAAAAACCGATGCGGATTGGAAAGCCCAGTTAGATGATGAGCAATACCGAGTGTTGCGACTAAAAGGAACCGAAAAACCTTTTTCGGGCAAATATTATTATGAAAACGAAGCAGGCATATACTGTTGTGCCGGTTGTAACAATCCTTTATTTAAATCTGATACAAAATTTGATGCAGGCTGCGGATGGCCTAGTTTTTATGAACCTATTACCAAAGATGCGGTAAAAGAAAATAAAGACATTAGTTATGGTATGGTTCGTACCGAGGTGGTTTGCGGAAAATGCGGAGGGCATTTAGGTCACGTTTTTGATGATGCTCCTGATCAGCCCACCGGTCTTAGGTACTGTATCAATTCCGTATCTATTAACCTGGATAAAAAAGACGGTAAGTAAAATTTAAACGCATGTACCGGGATTGTAGCAAGTAGCTCCCGGCTCAACCGGGCCTACTGCGCAAAGCGCGGACATGCGAGCCTTGGGAGTTTGCCGTGGAATGTTGCGAAAGATTAGTGGGGAGGCAAAGCGGCCTTTATAATGAACCTTTTTGTAAATAATCCATTTTACTCCAAAAAACCATTCCAAATTGGCTGGCTCGTTGTTTGGCATTATTGGCATTAGGTCCTTCGAATAAAGAATCTATCACCGAACTAAATAAGGCTACCCAATGATCGAAATGATCCTTATGTAAAGGTAAATCTGCATGTTTATTAAATGGGGTCCCTTTATAGGTATAGGCATCTAAAACAACGGTTTCCCAAAAGCTGTACATAATATGCAAATGTTTATCCCAATCCTTAATGCGATCATTAAATACAGGACCTAAGAGTTGATCTTTTTGGGCTTGCTGATAAAAGGTATCTACTAAAAGTTTAATATCATCTAAGGCGGTAATGTCGTGCTTCTCAACCATTATTTAGTGGCTATATAGAATAAATCGAAGCATTTATCATCTGCCGGTTTTACAAAAAAATCTTCATGCGAAAAAGAGTTAGCTAAATCGGTATTTTGTACCATTAGTTTTTTTCTGTTTCGTTGATTCATAATATCGTAAGGAACCTGTAAAATTCTGCGGGGCAACCACCTATTCATTTGTAATACATCCCATTTAAGAATTTTCTGAACACTTTTTTTATTGTTCTCGTAATATAAATCCGATTTTTCGTTACCATAAACCCCTTTGGCTTCCACTCTCGAAAAATATTTCGATAACAATCTTTTAAATTGATCAACTGTATATTCTCTTACATGCCACGGGTTGCGGGTAATAGACATTTTAATGTTGGGGGTGGTAATAATTAATTTTCCACCTGGTTTTAAAACTCTATGTATCTCGCTAATAAAAGCATGGTCATCTTTAATATGTTCTACTACCTGAAAAGTAATGACAGAATCAAAAGTATTTGCCTCAAAATTAATAGGAGGAACATTTTGCTGCATAAAGGTTACATTCGGATGTTTGCTAAAATCCAATTGAGTATCAAACTTATCTATGGTAATAAATTCTTTGGCTATGTCCGAAATAATTTCCACTCCGTATCCGCTTCCGGTGCCTATTTCCAAAACTTTTCCTGACGCCAAGGTGGCGGCTTCATAATAGGCCTTAATACTCCTTTGAAACAAATAATTGTTTTGTACTTCTAATGAAACCCTTTCTGCCGAATCGTATAAACCCATGAGTATTTTAAATTGGGGTACAAAGATACAATTTTTGGCTTCATCCTGCGGGATTTATAGCTTATCCATTCAATTGTTATTGGTGGAGCCTACTCCTGCTTTCCCCTTTAGTGGCCACTCCATAAACGTTGGCAATGTAAGCCCGGCTTGGTATTCCTGCGTTTACACAGCCAGGCCAACATGGCCAAAACGTTTATTAAGCGGCCAGCTATTGGTTCAATCAGGGGCTCTCCTGCATTAATATTGAGCTTACCCCACCTCATTCTGCTAAAAATTTATATTTTTGACTGCTAATTATTTGCCGCAATGTGGCTCATTAATAAAACTTTAGGATGAATCAAAAACAATTCAAACGAATCGACGTCATTTTAGGATGGGTTACCATTCTTATCTCTTTTATTGTTTATTCCTTAACAATGGAGCCTACTACCAGCTTTTGGGACTGTGGGGAGTTCATTGCTTCGGCATATAAACTGCAGGTTGGGCACCCACCCGGAGCCCCATTATTTGCTATGATAGCCAGGGTGTTTTCTATGCTGGCCGGCGGCGATGTTACCAAAGTGGCCATGATGGTGAACTTGGTTTCAGTTACAGCATCGGCCTTTACCATAGGATTCTTATTCTGGACCATAATGGCGGTTATTAAAAGAATAAAAACATTAGGTAATAATGGTGAACCTTTTGAATGGGATAATATGTCAGCCTTTGGCGCTCTAGGAGCCGCTTTTGTAGGTGCTTTGGCCTATACTTTTACCGATACATTTTGGTTTAGTGCGGTAGAAGGGGAGGTTTATGCCATCTCTTCATGGTTTACAGCCATCGTTTTTTGGGCTATGATGCGTTGGGATGCTGAAGCAGATAAGCCTCATGCTGATCGTTGGATCATCCTCATTATGTACTTAATGGGATTGTCTATAGGGGTCCATTTATTAAACTTATTAACCATACCGGCCATGGCCTTGGTTTATTATTTCCGCAAATATAAAGGAGATACCAAAGGAGCCTTTATCACTTTAGGTATATCTATGGCTATTTTCTTATTTATTACCTATGCCATTATTCCTGGTACCATTAGTTTAGCTGGGGTTAGCGAAAGAATATTTACCAATGGATTGGGAGCAGGTTTCGGAACAGGGTTAATGACCTATATCGTATTGTTATTTACCGGAGTTTGTGTTGGCATCTTCTTATTGCAGAGAAAGAAAAAGTATATCGGAACCATGGCCCTTTGGTCGTTATTGGTGATTCTTATTGGTTACTCTTCTTACGGATTAATTGGAATTCGTTCTAAAGCCAATACCCCTATGGACGAAAATAATCCGGAGAATGTATTTGCCATGAAATCTTATTTAAATCGTGAGCAATATGGCAGCCGTCCATTATTTTATGGACCCTTTTACGATGCTAAAGTAATTAAGTACGATAAAACTTCACCTATTTATATACCAGCTTATCAAGTGGTAAAAAAGGGTTCGAAAAAACCTTTGGTTTCCTTTCAAATTGAAAGAGAAGCAAAAGAATATATTGAGAAAAGTGCCGATAAAGGAAGTTTATCCATCAATAAAAAATACATCGTTTCTGATTATAAGGTGGAGCCTGTTTATGAACCAAGCCGTATGACTTTGTTCCCAAGGGTTTGGAGTGCCGAACATAAAGAGCAAAACGAATCATGGGGCCGAATTCAAAAAGGAGCTAAGCCTACTGCATGGAACAACATCGTATTTGCTATGCGCTATCAGGTAGGCTGGATGTATATCCGATATTTTATGTGGAACTTCTCTGGTAGAGAAAGTGATATTCAAGGGCATGGTGGGCCTTTAAATGGAAACTGGATTACAGGTATTGGTCCAGTGGATCAATTAATGTTAGGTTATCCCCAAAAGAATTTACCTAAAGAAATCGCCGAAAATAAAGGTAGAAACAAATATTATATGCTTCCCTTCTTGTTAGGAGTTTTAGGTTTGGTATTTCATTTTAAAAGAGACAAAAAAAGCTTCTGGGCGGTATTTACCCTCTTTATTTTTACAGGTTTAATGATTGTGTTTCATAACAATGCACCACCAATACAACCACGTGAAAGGGATTATGTATTTGCTGGATCATTTTATGTTTTTGCCATTTGGATTGGCTTAGGAGTTTTAGGATTAATTGAACTCATTAAGAAATACGGAAAAATGAAGGATGGAATAGCCTTGGCTGTTGTTCCAGTAACCCTCATTTTAATTCCGGGCAATTTGGCTAAAGAAAACTGGGACGATCATACCCGTGCCAATAGATATACCGCTAGGGATTTTGCCTTTAATTACCTTAACTCATGTGCTCCTAATGCTATTTTATTTACCAATGGGGATAATGATACCTTCCCATTATGGTATTTACAAGAGGTAGAGGGGGTTCGTACCGATGTAAGGGTAGTGAACTTAAGCTTATTAAATACCGATTGGTACATTACTCAAATGAAGCGTGCTGCTTATGATGGTAAGGCCGTTCCATTTGGTTTAACCGAACCAGAATATCGTCAGGGTATCAGGGATCAGGTATTATTGGATAGAAGTAATGAAGAATTCTATAGTATCCAGGATCAAATGAATTTCTTGAGATTAAATGATAAGAGTAATTTATATAAGATTCCGGATAGTGGGGATGAATTGTTCTTCTTTAAATCTAACAAGTTTGTGATTCCTGTGGATAGCGCTAAAGTTGCTGCTGATACTACATTTAGAAGAGACATTACCAACAGAATCGTGAAGGCCCTGCCTTTGGTGTTGAATAGAAGCTATGTATTAAAAGCGGATATGATGATCCTGGATTTATTGGCCAACTTTAATTGGGATAGACCTATTTATTTTGCTATCACCGTGGGTGAAAGCAACTATTTAGGCTTGCAGGATTATTTTGAGGTGGATGGATTGGCTTATCGTTTGGTTCCATATAAAGTTAAGAGCCATGATGGTCAATTAGGAGAGATCAATACCGAAGTGATGTATGATAACATGATCAACAAATTCAAATGGGGTAATATGAATGTGAAAGGTGTTTACCTGGATGAAACCAATTTGAGAATGACCATGAACTTGCGCAATAACTTCTATCGTTTAGCAACAGCTTTATTCCAAGAAGGTAAAACGGATAAGGCATTAAAGTGTTTGGATAAAACAGAGGAGTTAATGCCGGATGATGTGGTTGCCTATAATTACTTCAATTTATTAATTGCGGATTTGTATTTGAAATTAGGTAAAGCAGAAAAGGCTACTCAGATTACGCAGATACTTAGAGATCGTACTCAAATAGATGTTGATTATTATGCTTCGGTGTCGGATAAGAAAAGGGTAAGTGATGAATATGGAAGGGCTCAGCAAATTTTAACCCTTTGCGACCAATTGTTAGCCCAAATTAAGGCAGGAACCCCCAATTCGGTAGAAATACCACAGGGTCAGGGAGTTGACTCTTTAGCGGTGGATTCCCCGAAAGAAATCAAATAATAGATTTACGCATAAGCTTAAAAAGGAAGCCACCCATTGGGTGGCTTTTTTTTGTTAGTTAGTTTAGGCGTCTAAATATCATATAGTCAGCAAGTTATCAGCCAAAAACAATAACTAACCTAAATAAGAAATACGTTAATTGGTTAGTTGAGCAAAAAGTTTTTCACAATTCTCTTGTTAATAATCCCATTTTTATACTACTTTTGAACAACCGTTTGAATTTAATTAAACCAAGAACAATATGGCGGCAATAAATTTTAAAGTAATTGATAACCGTGGTCAAAGCAGAATCATGGTAAAATTCCCGGCCAGTGCTGAATGGGATAAGAACATGAAATCTGTTGATGGCGCTCAGTTCAGCAAACAATTAAAAGGCTGGCATATTCCAGATACTGCTGAAAACCGGAGAAAATGCGGCCTTCCGGTAACTGAACCCCCACAACATGTATCCCAAAAGAAAAAGGAATGGTTTGTGAATGATGCTAATAACAAGGCATTGGAGGATATGGTGAAGGCCATGAAAAAGAAAAAATACAGTGATAATACCATCCGTATTTATAGAATGGAGTTGCTTCAGTTAATGTATTTATTGGGTCAAAACCCAATCAATAAATTAACTACCAAGCAAGTGAGCTCTTATCTATTATATTGTATAGAAGAGTTAGGGGTAAAAGACCATCAGATGCACCTGAGAGTCAATGCGATAAAGTTTTATTTTCAGGAGGTTTGTAACAAGGATATCCTACCTGTAGGATTTTCTCGTCCTCGTAACAAATCAGATGTTAAGTCATTGAATAAAAGTGATTTATCGAAGATATTTGAAGCTGTAGATAATGTTAAATACAAGGCGATTGTAAGCTTAGCCTATTCTGCAGGCATTCGCGTAAGTGATATTTCTACCATTAGGGTATCGGATGTTGACTTAAAATCCAACAAAGTAGTGATTCGTAAAACTGCTTCGGGTAAAGACAAGTCATTTGATCTTTCTAAAACAGAAGCGACTGCCTTGGCAAAATATATGAAGGAGTTTAAACCTGAAAAATATTTATTTGAAGGGGCTGATGGGGGTGCTTATAGTATTCGTTCTATTCAACATGCACTAAAATCTTCCTTACAAGCAGCAAGAATTCGTAAAAAAATTAACACTCCGGGTTTAAGCAAAACTTTCGAGGAGCATTTAAAGGAGCAGGGTGCTGACTTGGCGGTTATTCGTCAGATGTTAGGACATGGTAAAGTAGAAGCCAAGCTTGATTTTAAAGCTGGTAGTAAAAAATGGCCGCTGGATATATTATATAATAGTTAGTATTAAGTTCACCAAACACAATAAAAAAGCCATCTATTCAGATGGCTTTTTTATTATTGGGTATTTTAAAAACTCTGTCGTTTAATTGGCTGGGTTTTTAGATTGGGTTTTATCCGGAAAAAACACAAATACATCTTCGTTGCTTTTTTTCATATAATACTGTTCGCGACCAAATTTTTCGAGTGCTTTTAAATCGCTGGTAAGCTCATTTAGTTTTCTTTCGGATTCTTCAATTTCGTTATTGTACCAGGCTTTTTCGCTTTGTTTAAGATGAGCCTCATCGGTAAGTTTATTTAAATAAAACCAATTGTTATTATCAAAAAACATCATCCAAACCAAAAAGAAAATAATGGTCAACATATATTTATTCTTACCTATTCGGAACCAAACGTTTTTATTTAGTTTTTGTCCGAAGGTTTTTTTAGGCTCCACAGGATCTTTTATCTCTTGCTCTTGCATAGGGTAAAATTACAACGGAAATGAAGGGGTAAATAGTATAATGTAAAGAGTAATCAACAGGGAGACGTTAATTGAAGGCAAATCCCTCCAAACAAACGGCTTACCCCCACTATACAGTGCAGACAATATCCAGCAGTAATTTAGCGAAAGACAAGGTTCCGTCCCCTAAAAAAACAATCATCCCCAAAACCTGATTTTTATCATTTAATTCTTGCCACCGCTAAAATACATTTGATAAAAATTGTTTTATGCCATTTTATCATACCCTAGGTTTTGTTCCCGATAAACGACACGTAGTTGCCAAGCAGCCTAATGGAAAAATGTATCAGGAAGAATTGGTGGGGACTCAAGGCTTCGCCGGAATGTCGTCCTTAGTATATCATTTATATCCTCCTACCCGAGTAAAACAAAAAGGGAAAGCGTTTTCAGTTGCCCCTAAGGTGGCTATTGAAAATGGCTTAGATGCTATGAGCTTTCAAGGGTTTCAACTAAAACCCGAACGTGATTTTTTAAAAAGCAGAAAAACCCTTTTTGTAAATAGTGGAATGCATATTGGACTTGCGGCCCCACAGGATTCTACGGAATACTTTTATAAAAATGCGGATGCCGATGAAATGATTTTTATTCACGAAGGTAGTGGCACCGTCTATACCATGTTTGGTGAATTGAAGTTTCAATATGGCGACTATATCATTATCCCGCGTGGTAACGTTTATAAAATCCATTTCGATACCAAAGAAAATAGATTGTTGTATATAGAATCATTCACCCCCATTTTCACTCCGCGTCGTTATCGCAATGATTTTGGACAAATGTTAGAACATTCTCCGTTTTGTGAAAGAGATATTAAAAGACCTACTAACTTAAAAACGCATGATGAGCAGGGCTGTTTTGATATTTATATCAAAAAGCGAGGAATGATGTTTCCTTATGAATATGCCAACCATCCTTTTGATGTGGCAGGTTGGGATGGATATCATTATCCATATACCTTTTCCATTTTCAATTTTGAACCGATTACAGGACGTATTCATATGCCTCCACCGATTCATCAAACCTTCGAGAATTCAAATTTTGTAGTCTGTTCGTTTGTACCTCGTTTGTATGATTATCATCCAAATGCCATTCCTGCTCCTTATCACCATAGTAATATTGATAGTGATGAACTTTTATATTATGTAGATGGAGATTTTATGAGCAGAAACAATATAGAAAAAGGACAAATTACCTTACATCCGGGAGGTATTCCGCATGGACCGCATCCGGGTGCTATTGAGCGCAGTATTGGTAAAAAAGAAACACATGAGTTGGCGGTAATGATTGATCCTTTTCAACCGGTAATGATTGCCGAAGAGGCATTAAATATTGAAGTAAAGGATTATTATAAATCCTGGATGGAAGAATTAATGAATAATTAAAATAATTAATACATAATAATGATTTTTATGGAATCAATAGATTTAAAAAAAGTAGGAAATTATAATTATGGATTGAAAAAAATATTTCCAGAAGCTCAGGATTTTTTACCAATCAATGGTACTGATTATGTAGAACTTTATGTGGGTAATGCAAAGCAGGCAGCACATTATTATAAAACGGCCTTTGGTTTTCAATCGCTTGCCTATTCAGGACTCGAAACAGGTAACAAAGAAGCCACTTCTTATGTAGTTGTGCAGGATAAGATTCGATTGGTGCTTACTAGCCCATTCAATCCTGAGAGTGAATTATCACATCATATTCGTAAACATGGGGATGGCGTAAAAGTAATAGCATTGTGGGTAGATGATGCCCGAAGTGCATTTGAAGAAACTACCAAACGCGGAGCAGAGGTGTACTTTGAACCCTACGAAGAAACAGATAAAGACGGGGTAATTGTTCGTTCGGCTATAAAAATCTATGGGGAAACGGTACATGTTTTTGTAGAAAGAAAAAATTACAATGGAGTGTTTATGCCGGGTTTTGTAAAATGGGAAAGTGAATATAACCCAACCAGCACCGGTCTTAAGTATATCGACCATATGGTAGGGAATGTGGAGCTAGGAGCCATGAACAAGTGGGCCAGTTTTTATAGGGATGTAATGGGCTTTGCAAATTTGGTAACGTTTGATGACAAAGATATTTCTACAGAATACACTGCCCTTATGAGTAAGGTGATGACCAATGGCAATGGAAGAATTAAATTTCCTATCAACGAACCGGCCATGGGTAAAAAGAAATCTCAAATTGAAGAATATATCGATTTTTATAAGGGTGCAGGTTGTCAGCATATTGCAGTTGCTACCAACGACATCGTTTTTACCATTTCCGAAATGCGTAAAAGGGGGGTGGAATTTTTACATGTTCCGGGAACTTATTACGATACCGTTCATAACCGAGTGGGTGAAATAGCGGAGGATTTGGCCTTATTAAAAAGCCTTGGCATTATGGTAGATAGAGATGAAGACGGTTATTTGCTGCAAATATTTACGAAGCCGGTGGAAGATAGACCAACTTTATTTTTCGAAATTATTCAGAGAAAGGGTGCAAATTCGTTTGGAAAAGGTAATTTTCAGGCATTGTTCGAGTCAATAGAAGCCGAACAAGCAAGAAGAGGAACCTTATAAATTACAAATTATGCACGAGAAAGTTTTAAATCAACTACACGAAAAATTTGATGCCATTAATCAGGATACTGCGGTACACCTGGAGGGATTGTTATGGAGTAAACCCATTACTTATTGGGATTATATTCATACGGATGCTTTGTTGAATTTACAATTGCAACGTACCACTTTGCCAGATGAAATGGTATTTATCATGTATCATCAAATTAACGAACTTTTGTTTAAGATGATATTGTGGGAAATCGAGCAAGTAGCCACCCATAAAGCCTTAACAGCTACTTTTTTTGCCGAACATTTGGGTAGAATCAGCCGTTATTTTGACATGCTCACCTCCTCCTTTAGTATCATGCAGGATGGTATGGACCCTCAACAATACTTAAAGTTTAGGAATACCTTAACCCCGGCGAGTGGATTTCAAAGTGCTCAATACCGAATGATTGAATTTAGTTCGACTCAGTTAATTAATTTAATTGATTATAGATTTAGAGCAACCATAGATAGAAATACTCCTTATGAGCATGCTTATAATCATTTATATTGGCAGGCTGCAGGTAAGAATCATAAAACAGGAGAAAAAAACACCTTGATTACTTTATTTGAGCAGCGATATAAAGATGAGTTTATCAGATTCATGGAAAAGTATAATACATTGAATTTATATTCGAGGTATTTAGAATTACCGACAGATGCTCAAACCAAGGAGTTGAAGGATGCCTTACGTCATTATGACTATACGGTAAATGTAAAATGGGTAATGGCTCATTACCATGCTGCACAAAAATATTTGGAAGCAGATGGCAAAACGGCAGAGGCTACAGGTGGAAGTGATTGGAAAAAATACATGCATCCAAAATATCAAAGAAGAATATTTTCCCGGCAGTTTGGACAGAAGAAGAACTGGCCAATTGGGGAAATGATTGTTAATTATAATTTTTAGTATATGAGCAACGATGTAAATTCTACAACTCCAAAGCTAAATTCTTTCGAAGAAGCCATTGCGAAGGATTTAAAGATTGAACCAAAGGATCCAATGCCGGAGGGATATCGAAAAACGGTTTTGCGCCAAATGAGTCAACATGCTCATTCGGAAGTAATCGGTATGCAGCCGGAGGGGAATTGGGTTTTACGTGCTCCAAGTCTAAGGGCAAAAAAAATCCTATTGGCCAAAATTCAGGATGAAGGTGGGCATGGACAGTATTTATATGCAGCTGCCGAAACCTTGGGGATTGATCGATCGGAAATGATTCAACAATTGCATGAAGGAAAGGCCAAGTATAGCAGTATTTTTAATTATCCGGCATTAAATTGGGCCGACATTGGGGCCATTGGCTGGTTGGTAGATGGAGCGGCTATTGTTAATCAGGTTTCTTTACAAAGAACCTCTTATGGTCCATATGCCAGGGCGATGGTTCGTATTTGCAAGGAAGAAAGTTTTCATCAACGTCAAGGATACGAAATCATGGCGAAGATGATGAAGGGAACCAAGGATCAACAGGAAATGGCGCAGGATGCCATGAATAGATGGTGGTGGCCTTCGTTAATGATGTTTGGACCGCCTGATAAAGATTCTGCACATACACAGGAATCCATGCAATGGAAAATAAAAAGAGAAAGTAATGATGTTTTGCGTCAGCGGTTTATTGATAAAACAGTTGATCAGGCACATGTAATTGGATTAAAAGTTCCGGATAAGGATTTAAAATTTAATGAAGAAACCAAACATTGGGAAATTGGTCCAATTAATTGGGATGAATTTAAGCAGGTAATTGCTGGTAATGGTCCTTGTAATCATCAGCGAATGCAACACCATATCAAGGTACATAACGAAGGTGCCTGGGTAAGAGAAGCGGCCATTGCATTTGGTAAAAAACAAATGGAGAATAACTAATTTAAATAAACAATGATGAGTTCCGAAAATTTAGATCAACTTCCATTATGGGAAGTGTTTATTCAGAAAAGTGCCGGAATACCTTTTAAACATGAAGGAAGTGTTCATGCATCAGATAAGGAAATGGCCCTACAAAATGCCCGGGATATTTATACCCGCAGAGGTGAAGGAAGAACCATTTGGGTAGTCCCTGCCAAATATATTGTGGCGAGCAGTTTGGAGGAGGAAGCAGAATTTTTTGATCCTTCCGATGATAAAATTTATCGTCACCCAACATTTTATGTTATGCCCGAAGGAGCAAAACAAATTTAAATTTTCATGAATACCTATTAATATAGCCTATGGAAACGAACGAAGCTTTATATAATTATGTATTACGTATCGGTGATAGCAGTTTAATTCATGCTCAGCGATTTGCAGAATGGTGTAGCAACGGTCCTATTTTAGAAGAAGACTTGGCGATCACTAATTTTTCTTTAGATATGTTGGGTCAGGCCGAGAATTTTTATGATTATGCCGCCGATCTTCATCATGAAAATACCACCGCTGATAAGTTGGCATTTCGCCGTAATGAAAGGCAATATTTTAATTATTTAATGGTAGAGCAGCCTAATGGTGATTTTGCTTTTACCATGGTAAAAATGTTTCTATATGCCTCGTTTGCAAAAAGACTGTTCGAAAAATTATCCGATAGTACCGATGCCAATATCATTGCCTTGGCTCAAAAGGGAGTAAAGGAAATTAAATATCATTATCGCCATAGTCACGATTGGTTAATGAGATTGGGAAATGGAACAGATGAAAGTCATCGCAGAACCCAACAAGCAGTAAATGAGCTATGGTCTTTTACAGGAGATTTATTTACTCAAAATGAGGTAGATAAGTTAATGATGCAGGAAGAGGTGATTCCGAATGTAGAAGCTTTTTATGCAGATTGGTTAAAGGAGGTGAAGGAAGTTTTCCAGCAAGCACGATTAGCCATACCCGAAATTGCACATCAAATAACAGGAGGTATTAATGCCCTCCATACCGAACATTTAGGCCATATACTTTGCGAAATGCAGTATTTGCAGAGAGCATATCCGGATGCAGAATGGTAGCTTAAATCACTACTTAAAATTGGCCTTAAATTTCCAGGTAAGTTCTATATAGGCACCTGTAACCACATCACTCACTTGAAGTTTTATCATATAGGTTTTACCTTTAATGAGGTCAGGACTTACGGTTAAGTATCCAAAAATATAATCATCTTTTAAGTCTTCCACTTTTACCTTTTCATCTAAAACAGATTGAGCAGCAATAATGATTGAATTATCGCTATAGTTTATTACGGACATATTCATACGGATATGGCTGCGATCATTTTCAACGGTATACCCGGTTAAATTATAAAATGCCAAACTAACCCTTTCTCCCAGCTTTATTTGTTTGATATCCGTCACTTCAATTCCTTCTCCGTTTAGAATTCCGAAATTATCGGCCCCAAGTCCATATGATTCTGCACTTACACCTGCTTTTTTCTTTTCTAAACGAAACACCTGGTTATAGCCTAGGTTGAAAATTCCCAGACACAAAATAACAAGTGTAGTTTTTATAAAATTTCTATTCATATAATTTAATTTAAAAGGGTTAAACTTGAAGCTAAAGTATAAATAATGAAAAAAAACATCAAGGTTTTTCAATACTTATTTTTAGGTAAAAGGCTTATCCTTTCCTAGTTGATTCAGTTAGAAACTCTTAGAATGCTTTTACTAATGAGCACTGAATTTTATTGTAGGATAATTTTTTTATTTAGATTAAAATGGGCGGAATGAATGGTTAAAAAATAGGTTTCGGAGGCAAGCTCCTTTAGGTCAATGGCGATTAAGTTCTGATCGGTCTGTAAATTTTGGATAAATGATTTTACAGGTTTGCCCAAAATATCTATCAACATAATTTCCGCTTCCTCATTGTTTTGGGAATTAAATTCCACGAAAATTTCATCGGTAGCCGGATTAGGGTAGACTTGGGTTTCCATGGTGGTTTTTGGGCTAAGCACCTTTATTTCTGAGTATTTAAATTGCCCATCAAAATCAACTTGTTTAAGGCGGTAATAAGTGGTTTTTAGTATAGGGCCATCATCTATAAAACTATCTTGCAAGGGGGCGTTTGAATTTTCCGCACCATTAATTCGGCCTCTCCAAGGATTTTTATTGGCGGCAATGCAATGGACTAATGTTTAATTATTTTGAAAGTTTGATTAACCCCATCGATCTTTAGGAAGTATAAACCTTGAGGAAATTCGTCCAATTGAATAATTGTATTTTTAGATACAATTCCAGTTTTAATTTCGCTGCCTTTAATATCTATCAACTTGAAAGTACTTCCGAAGATTTCATAGCCAACATCCAGCACAAAATAGGAAGATGTTGGATTTGGATAAACCCTTACAAAAACATCATCTAATTCATGATTTCCAGTTGTAACAGTTGGCGTGTAAACTCTGATTTTGTTACTTCCTGAAACAGCAGCAAGACCATTTGCCGCAAAGCAAACACCGGAAGTATTTGTGAAATTGAAAGCATTGGACCACAATAAATTTAACGAGAGGTCAAAAGCATACACGCCATCTTCTCCATTTGTTGCATAGATGATATTGTTGTTAGTGGCTGAAATCCTTGGTGAATAAAAGCCTCCCTGGGTAATGGAGACAGATGAATCGTTAACAACTCCTGTCAGAGGATTTAAGCGGACAATTCTTCCATTTGACGGAACATAGACTGAACCTTCAGCTCCAACACACATAGTACTGAAGGAACAATTACCATAGATTTCAGTTTGCCACAATAAATTTAATTGAGTGCCATCGTCTGATAGCGCTGCGACATTATCTTCAGTTAGCTGAACATAAATTACGCCGTTATTTCCGACCATTAAAGCTGATTGTGGTAGATTTCCTCCAGGTTGTAAGGCGGTTACGATATGGGAATACTTTTTATGACCGTCGAACAGATCAATGGCCCAAACATATGAAATACCGCCACTTTGCTCCAATGTATATCCAGTATTATTACTCTGATTGATGGCCATTTCTCCGCTACCGGATGCCATTGGTACCGTTGGAGTTTGCCAAACCATTCCACCAGTTGCAGGGTCAATTTTATAGGTTTTATTATTCCCATTAATATAAAAGTTGCCAATTGAATCAAAAACTCCTGATTCGGTTATATAAGTGGCGACATTCACATTTGAAGTCCAAATATGCGAACCGTCAGATACATTAAGGGCATAAAGTGAATCGTTCAGGCTTTCCGTATACCTCATGACAAAAACTCTGTTGTCGCGAAGACCAACAGGAAGCGATCGTCCTGTGGAATTAGTAACATCAATACTCCATAACAAATTTCCCGTGGTTAAATCGAAACACTCTACAGGGGCATCGGTGGGACTTTGAAACCTCATAGTCACCAGGTAGTTGCCTTCAATATATATTGGGGTGCCAAAAACTCCTGATGATGTAGTTTCCCATAATACACTGTCTGTTGTTGGTCCGGCAACATCAACATAACCGTTTTTTCCCCAAGTTCCACCAATATTATTCCAACCGGTATTTTGCCCCTTCACTAGAGCAGGAATACTCATAAGGACAAATAAAATTCCAACTTTAATTTTAATTTGATTCATGTATTTTATTGTTATACTTTCTCATAACAAAGCGAAATATTATACATATATGGCTTTATCAATTTACCCTACTTTAAGAACGAATTTGGCGGCTTTAGGTTATGTGTCTTATTGTTTAATCACTTTTGTTTTAAACTGTAAGTTATTGCCATTTAATAAGATAAAATAAGTACCTGCAGAAACATCTGATAAATCAATTGATTTAATATTTTGGTTCATCATTATATTTTCCACGTATGATTTAATTATTTTCCCACAAACGTCGATAACTAATATTTCTACTTTTTCATCCATATCAGAATTAAATTCCAAATAAAC
>JBEIQI010000373.1:0-1761 GCA_040376605.1 Flavobacteriales bacterium
AGAAGGATTAGGATATAAATTAAAGGTTTCGATTTCTTTAATTTCTTCCATACCAGAACAATCGATCACAGTAACAGCCACTGCATCCGCAGAGGTACAATTTCTACCATCGGTAACTGTAAAAGTATAGGTTTGATTGCTTGTTGGAGAAGCGGTAGTGGTATCATTTGTTGTAGATGATAAACCAGATGATGGAGTCCAAGCATACGTAAAGCTTGAAGTTCCACCGGCTTCTGTACCAGTAAGAATGGTATTGTTTCCATTACAAATGGTAACATCACCGGAAACGGTGGCAATTAACTCAGCAGGCTGAGCATCATGACCCACCATATAGATGGTTTGAGCTGAAACTGCAGGCAGTCCGATCAGCAAAAAACATCCACTCATGAATAGGGTAATTTGTTTTTTCATAGATTCATTTATTAATTTCCAGCAAATATAAAACAAATGGTATCACTTTTTAGTATTAACCAATTAATTGCTAAACATGCCGAGGTTAATAATTTAGTAAAAATCAATCAATATTGATAAATGGGAGAGGTTTAATTAATTGACATTCACCTCATACAAAGTTCCCGACTTTTCGATGGTATAAAGTTTACTATTAGCCGTTACCATAAATTTGGTGTTCACATAATCTGCTTTACCTAATTGTGTCCAGGTTCCCTATGAGGCTACGGTATTATGAAGGGCACCCGAACTTTCAAACGTATAAATGTTAGATCCATTTCCTATAGCAGAAATGGTCCCGATCCATGATCCGGCTTTTTCAATTTGTCTCCAACTTCCGGCTTGTGAAAAGCTGATGGAAACAGAAATCATTAATACGCTAAAAATTAGGATGATTTTTTTCATGTTGGTTGATTTTAGAAGTTGAGTATAAGAAGTTTAATTTATTTCAATTCAATCATATTTACCAATAATTTATAGGCTCCCGGAACGCCATCCGGTAATTGCCTAAAAAATGAGATTCCGGAATAAATAAAATTTCCTTTACCATATTTAGCTACAATGAGGGCCCCGTTTTTTTTCGTTTCATTGGGATCGTTACAGCTTATTAATGCCTTGTAGTTTTTATCCATATCCGTAGCAAAATACAAACCTCTTTCCTGCACCCAACCTTTAAAATCATTGGCAGAAATTTTATAAGGATAATTAAAAATTACATGGTTGGTATCTAAGATTCTCATTTCAGCATTTTCGTCGGTTACCCTGTCTCTGCTAATTTTAAAGGGAAACGGACCATTCTCTTTTACTTTTAAATTTCCGTTGGTAACGTATTGTACTAATAGATTTCCGCCATTGTTAACATAGTTATGCAAAATATTTTGCAAGGGTAACATATTTTCAATGGTATTATAACTTCTTATCCCGAGAATAACGGTTTTGTAGTTATCGTAATTGGTGGTTAAAAGTTCTTCGGGAGAAATCGTGGTAATATTAAATCCACATTCCAACAGACCTTCTGCGATATCATCACCCGCTCCATCGATATAAGCAATTTTAGATAGGGGAGTTTCACTTTTAATTTTAACCAGTTTTACATTGGCTTCTGGAAAAAGCACAATGGTGGGGATATGATCATATTTAATTTCTTTAAAGCTAGTGGAGTAACTTCTTCCATTACAGATCACCTCCGCTTGTAATTTTCCAGTGGCATTGGTATCCGGTGGGGTCACGGTAAACTCTACATTTTGGGTTTCTCTTTTTAGACGCAGATTAATTTTTATTTCCGGTGGGCTTACTTTCCATCCGTCGGGC
>JBEIQI010000064.1:0-13339 GCA_040376605.1 Flavobacteriales bacterium
TTTGATATTTCCCTGTATGGTTTTCATCCACCGTTGGAGAATCTGATAACCACAGAATAGGATCATTATCCATTCTGGGTTTTTTATAAAAGGAGAAAATAAAATTCGAATCATTCAGTAACATATAAGCACTACTATCGCTTGCCCAATAAACATTTTTTGAAGAGTTCAAAATAGCCACCACCTTTTTTTCGTAGAGATAATAAGAGTCATATAATAATTGATAATCAGCTTGCAACATAATATACTCCCGATCTGCCCTATTATAGGCTATTCGCATGTTCACATACTGCCTTTGCAAATAAATACTCATCATGCAGAGCAAAATCATCACGAAGATCAAACCTCCTATAACCCACTTTCCTTTGCTCATGCAGCGCGGTGTTTAAAACTTATTATCACAAAAAAACGAATAAAAATCATATAATGGTCAAAAAAATGTATATTAGATTAGTAATGTAAGATTATTTATTTTTATTTGTGTTATGACTTCAACAACAGGTACTTTGGATATAGAGATTATTAAAAATGATCATTCGAAAATCAATGAGATTGACTTTGAAAATTTAGCGTTCGGTAAAAACTTTTCGGATCATATGTTAATGGCAGATTTCGAAAATGGCAAATGGGGAGATTTTAGAATTATCCCTTTTGGTAATTTCGAAATTCATCCAAGTATGGCTTCCTTGCATTATGGCCAAGCTTTATTTGAAGGATTAAAAGCATATAAAAGCCCTGAAGGTGATATCTTACTATTTCGTCCCTTAGAAAATGCACGCAGAATGAACCGTTCTGCCGAACGTTTATGCATGGCTCAAATGCCAGAGGAAATGTTTATGGAAGCCTTAACTACCTATTTAGATTTAGAAAGAAATTGGGTTAGTGATAAAGAAGGATGTTCATTATATGTAAGGCCCTTTATGTTTAGTACAGAAGCATTTTTGGGGGTTAAACCCAGCGACAGCTATCGTTTTATGATCATCACCTCACCTGTAGGAAACTATTATGATGGGGCAATCAAGGTTAAAGTTGAATTAGAATATACAAGAGCAGCCAAAGGAGGAACCGGACAAGCTAAAGCCGCGGGAAATTATGCAGCTGCTTTATATCCTGCTAAATTAGGCCAAGACAAGGGCTATCGTCAATTGGTTTGGACCGATGCCAAAGAACATAAGTATATTGAAGAATCGGGTACCATGAACATATTTTTTATGATTGATGGTAAACTAATAACACCCTCTCTAGATTCTGGAACTATCTTGTCTGGAGTAACTCGTGATAGTATTATTACCGTGGCAAAAAAATGGGGAGTTCCGGTGGAAGAAAGAAAGATCAGTATCGATGAGGTGGTTGAAAATATCAAAAACAAGAAACTCACCGAAGTATTTGGTGCCGGAACCGCGGCTACCATTGCCCAAATTGCTTTAATGAATATTGGGGAGGTAGATTATACTTTACCCGAGGTAGAAACCAGAGAATTTTCGAATAAAGTAGCTAAATATTTATCGGATATCCGCACCGGAAAGGCAGAAGACCCGTTTGGATGGGTGGTAAGAATTTAATAGGTATAACAACTCATTAAAATAAAAAAAGGGTCTCGGTGTTACCGGGACCCTTTCGTTTTTTTGATCAGGTTTAAAGATCTTAATACCTGTCAGAATTAAAATTTCTTTTGGGTTTAAAAGAAGATTTCTCTTTAGGGATGGCTTTCTTAACAACCATTGCCCTACCTTGAAACTCCTGGCCATTTAATGATTCAATGGCTTGGTTTGCTTCATCATCGTTTGGCATTTCTACAAATGCAAAACCTTTACTGCGGCCACTCATAGAATCCATAATTAACTTGGCAGATTCTACTTGACCCTTCCCTGAAAATAAATCAAGGAGTTGTTCTTCTGAAACCTTAAAATCAAGATTTCCTACATAAATGTTCATAAAACAAAGAATAAGAATTAATAATAACTCAATATCCAACGTGGATATTAGCGTACAATTTAATAATAAAAAGTTGATTAAATACCAAAAAATATAAAATCACGACCAAAATCATATGAAATCAAAGAGTTTATAAATAGTTTAGCTGTCTTAGATTTAAATCAAAGAATGTCTACAATGAAAAAGATAATGGCCGGGTTGATACTCTTAACCACCTTGTCCTGTGGCAAGTATGATTTTGTTAACCAAATGCAGGGAAAATGGGAAGTAAACCAGATAAATTACGAATCCGAAGATACTTCCATCGTCAATTCAAACCCCAACATGTTCTTTCAATTTGAAAATACCAATTATACTAGCTTACTGGGTGATAGTATCATCGAAACCGGGACCTATAATGTAAATCCAAAGGTTACGCAAATAGGCTTTTA
Source organism: Flavobacteriales bacterium (assembly GCA_040376605.1). Lineage (GTDB taxonomy): Bacteria > Bacteroidota > Bacteroidia > CAIKAF01 > CAIKAF01 > JANWKQ01. Next base: position 2,367 of record JBEIQI010000064.1, read on the forward strand.
TAGTGATTTGGGAAACAATATTTTTATCATTGAAGAAAATTCAGACCAGTCACAAACCTGGAGAAGTAAAAAAAAGTTCGTCGACTTTTATCTTCGCTTTAAGCTTATCAAACTTAATTAACTATTTAATCAACCTAAATTTCCTTTCACTAGGATCTTGAGGCCATCTACCCTTCTTAAAAATATTGGCTCCAAAATTTGTGCCCTTGCGCAATTCCTTTTGCTGCTCGTAAGGTAAATGAATAAACTCCATGCACTCCTCCGAACAAGTTCCTTCGAATTTCTCTGCACATTTTTTACATTGAATAAATAATAAATGACAAGCCGGATTGATACAATTGGTATGATCGTCACAAGGATCGCCACATTGGTGGCATTTGGCAATGATATCCTCGGTAATTCTTTCTCCTAACCTTTCATCAAACACAAAGTTTTTACCAATAAACTTATTAGGAATTCCCTGTTCTTTAGCCACATTGGTATAATGAATAATCCCACCCTCTATGTGATATACGTTGGGAAACCCGTTATGTAACATATAAGCAGAGGCTTTTTCACAGCGAATTCCACCTGTACAATACATGATAATTTTCTTATCCTTTTTATCCTGCATCATATCCACCGCCATAGGCAATTGATCTCTAAAAGCATCCGAGGGGATTTCTATGGCATTTTTAAAATGCCCTACCTCATACTCATAATGATTGCGCATATCAATTAGTATCGTGTCGGGATCCTCCGTCATCCGATTAAATTCTGCGGCAGTTAAATATTTTCCCCTTTGATCAATTTTAAACGTGGGGTCATTAATTCCGTCAGCCACAATTTTGTCCCGGACCTTGATAATCAGCTTTACAAACGATTTATTATTTTGTTCTACGGCAATATTTAAACGAATTCCATTTAAAAACGAGAAAGAGTATAAATAATCTCTAAACTTCTCTACATGGGGTTCAGGACAATTAATTTGGGCATTAATGCCTTCATGAGCCACATAGATTCTTCCCAAAACGCCCAGCTCTGATAGATGTTCATATAATTCATTTCTCCAGGCAGCCGGATCATCAATCTGGGCATATTGATAAAATGAAATGGTAGTTCTTTTAAAAGGTTCCTGCTCTAGTTTTTTAAGCAAAGTCCCCTTATCATACTTGTTATACAGTTGCATGCTGTACTTTTTTAAGTTAGACAATAGACCACGAAGGTACAAAAACCAAACATAATAAATATTATAAATGGAAGCGGCAGGGGGTGAAGCGGCATCCTTTTATTTGCTTTCAAACCAGCAACTTCGAAGATGTTTGTAACGACGGGCAATTGCCCGTCGCTGCTCATGGACGAGATATAGCCCAATAGGAAAACAAACAAAAGATACAGCGAAACACCCTAAAGCCGCCCAAATAACAACCTTGACCTTTCAACATTTTTACTATGTTTGTAACACATCTCCTTTATATGGCAAGTGACACGATTTTAATACTAGGATCAGGCGGACAAATTGGTACAGAGCTGATCACTTCTCTACGCAAACATTATGGCAATGATCATGTAATTGCTTCGGATATAAAAGAAGGAAATGATTCAGAGGGTCCTTATGAAATGATTAATGTCCTTGATAAAGACAGAATTTTTGAAGTCGTTAAAAAACATCAGGTAACCCAGGTATATTTATTGGCGGCCATGTTAAGTGCAACGGCCGAAAAATTCCCGGAAAAAGGATGGCAGTTAAATATGGAAAGTTTGTTTCATGTTTTAGATCTCGCCAAAGAAAAACATATATCACAAGTATATTGGCCAAGTAGCATTGCGGCATTTGGACCTACCACACCTAAAGAAAATACTCCCCAACATACCATTACCGAACCATCCACCATTTATGGGATTAGTAAATTAGCAGGAGAGCTGTGGTGCGATTGGTATTGCAAAAAATTTGGAATTGATGTCCGCAGTTTACGTTACCCAGGTCTCATCAGTTATACTGCACCTCCCGGTGGAGGCACTACCGATTACGCGGTAGATATTTTTCATCAGGCATTAAAGACCCATTCATACGAATGTTTTTTATCTGCCGGCACAAAATTGCCTATGATGTATATGCCCGATGCTATTAGAGCAACCATAGAAATTATGCAGGCACCCCACGAAAATATTAAATTAAGATCGGGCTATAACTTGGCCGCTTTTAGTTTTACTCCTGCCGAAATTTCGCATGAAATTCGCCAACATATTCCAAATTTTCAGGTACGTTATAATCCTGATTTTAGACAAGCCATTGCCGATTCGTGGCCACAAAGCATCGATGATTCCGCAGCACGAAAAGACTGGGGCTGGAAGCATCAATTTGGATTAACCGATATGGTAAAAGACATGTTGGAAAACTTAAAAAAGAGAATATAAAACTCCACATTTTAGAGGAGACAACTCCCGTCTTTAGTTTAAAACATCAGGTATGTAAAAAGCAGGAATAAGCAATTAAGTTGCTTAATCCATTCAGCACCAATTTGTAAACTGCTGCTAATCTAATAAAAAAGGGGTACCCCGGCAGTCGGGGCTCCAGAGTCCCCACCTTTTGTTATCTTTGTCTTATGAAGGATTTTACCCTGTTGATGTTGCCATTTGGGGGAGGAAACGAAACCAGCTACCAAAAGTTTGAGCAATTTCTCGACAAAAAAATCAAAATGATCAATGCCGAAGCTCCCGGGAAAGGAAGGCGAATTAAGGAGCCGGTGCTTAAGAATATGTATTTGATTGCCGATGAATACTTCGAACAATTTAAAGATAAAATTAAAGAGCCTTATGCCATTTACGGCCATAGCATGGGTGCTTATATTGGTCACCTATTAATCCAACGCATCCAGGACGAAAAATTACCCTTACCTAAACATTTTTTTGTTACCAGTAAAATTGCACCATCTCGCAATTACAATAAAAAAAGAAGCATTTACACCAACGTACAATTCATTCAACATTTAAAAGACCTGAAGGGAATGCCGGATGCTATTTTAGAAAATGAAGAATTGCTGCAAATATTTTTACCCATTATCCGAAGTGATTTTGATGCCTTAGATGCTTATAAATATAAATCACGTGAACCCTATCCAGTAGATATGACCATGATTTGTGGCTCACAGGAAGATGTTCCGGACGATCAGCTGACTGATTGGAAAAAAGAAACTTCCGGTGATTTTATTTTCGAACGCTGGGATGGACATCATTTCTGGATCTTCGATCATTTGCCTGCCCTCTGTCAGCGAATCAACCAAACCCTAGAAAAATACTCATGACAGCCGATATCAACCCAATAGAATTGCACTCGGCCAAAGCCATGGTGTATTATACGGTATTCGAAGATGTTCAAATGCCTATCGATAAAAAACATATCCAGGCCTTGCCAGATTTTATCAGCGAAGAAATTTTTCAATATAAAAAACAGGGAGACATCAATCGACTCACCGCAGGAAAATATTTACTCAAAAAAATATTATTAGATCTAGGCTACGACCTCAGTTTATTTAATGCTTATACCACCGACAATATGGGCAAACCCTATATTGCCGATTTTTTACCCTTTAATATCACTCATTCGGGCAGAGTGGTAGCCTGTGCCGTATTATTGGAAAAAGGAAATATTGGTATTGATGTAGAAAAAATAAGGGAAATAGAGGTCCGTAATTTTGACAAACAATTTTCGGCCCCGGAGATGATGCAGATTTTGGCTTCCAAAAACCCCACCCAAACATTTTTCGAATATTGGACCATAAAGGAGGCCGTTATGAAAGCCGATGGAAGGGGTATGAGAATTCCCTTACATAGTATTAAATTAAGAAGAGGAATCGCCACCATTGATGATTTAAATGTAGAATGGAATTTATATCCTTTGGCATTACACGAAACCGTAAAATCTCATATCAGTTCCGACTTTAAATTGACAAATATTGAAACAAAAAAATGGGAGTTAAGTGATTTGTTGACTTAATGGCTGTTTCGTATTTCCAAAGCGCCCTTAATAGGTAAAGCGCCTGGCGAAGGACTGAAAACATAAAAATAGGTACCATCTGTTACTTTGCCGGAACCCAGGCGAATGCCCGTATTAGCAGTACCATCCCATTGATTGTTATAAGGACTGGCAGTATAAATTAAATCGCCCCATCTATTTAATACTTGCAAGGAGTTTTGAGGATAACTATCTAAATTGAGAATCTCAAAATAATCATTCACCCCATCTCCATTTGGACTAAAACCACCGGGTATCATATAATTAGGATATTCACATTCTATCAAGCTTACCTGATCTATGTAGTAGTAGGCTACGCCATCATTAAAAACTGAATTTCTAAATTGAGTCCAAACGAGGTTCTGAGAAAAAAAAGAAATTACAAAAAATCGCTCTTCGCCGGATGCTACATAATTACCAGAAATTAAGTTCCAACCGGAAGTATCTGAGACACCCCCCAACTTCAACTTTAACTGATATGGCATATTTAGATTATCAGTAGTGTAATTAGTAGCCACTATCGAATCTGTACTAAAATAGACACCTATTTCGTCAATGATAAACTTCATCGTGTCGGCAACACTTATATACATCGACCAACAATAATTTCGACCTTGAGTCAAAACAGTGTCAAATTGCCCTTGTACTGCCTCCCGAAAATTATTATTAGCTGTTCCCAACCCAATGTATGCAACTCCATCAAAGGCGTTAGCATAACCCAGGAAATTGGTTGGAACACCAACCGGAAAAGTATTACAATATTGAAAATAGTCTGGAGTTAGTTGATTTGCATTAGCCCAGTAAGTAACCTCATTAATATTCCCCTGAAATGCAGTACAACTATCGAATTGCTCAAAGCTCGGATTACGAATTAAGTTTAATTGGGAGGAGGTTGTTCCCAAGAACAAAGAATAAAAACAAATAATTAAAAATAAGCGCACCTAATCAATTAATTATTAATGATTATTTTTCCATTGAACACAATATGTTGGCCATTAGTAATAAGGTAAACATATAAACCATTTGCAAGATGCGGAAGTATAACATCACCATTACCCTCATATACATTATCAGAATGCACAGGCTTTCCTGTAAGATCGAATAGTGTAAAACTAAATATATTCTCTCCACAGTTTGATAAATCAACCGTAATGTGATTCGAAGCCGGGTTGGGATATAAATTAAGACTGGGTTGAGCAATTGGTAACTCAGCAATATAATTGTTCTGGGATATTGCATCTTCGCAAACATTTGAAATTTCAAGACCAGTCATTTTCTCTATTAATAACCTAGCCCAAATTGTTCCTTGATTATATTGATAAAGGCAATTTTCAGCGTAATTTTTAATTACTAACAGGTCATTAACCTTAATTAAATTATCAATATGGTGAGACCCATATTTGGTCATTTGTAATTGAATATATGCTAAAACATCTTCTACCAGCACTTGGGTGAGGGTTTCTGTGATTGGAATTTGAGCTAAAAAAGTTTTTGCTACATCATAATCACCAATTTCAATAGCTTGCAAAGCATCATACATAATTTTACATTGGCCAGGTGAATTACAGATTGCCGTAATTTCCGGTGTTTGAAACATCATCCATGGATTATCCAGTATAATTATATATGCGTTTAAATGACGTAATGAACTTACCTCATTGGTATAAGAGAATGATGTAGTTTGCTCCAATAAAGTACTTTGTACGTATTGAATTAAAGCCAGACTATCAGCAGCATTTTGTAAATGATAACCTGCTTCGGTAGAAAAAGGCAAGGAGCATTGACCAAAAATGGCAGGGTCAAATGGTGCTGTATTTAATGGGGTTACCTGTATTGGGGTTGATAATGCTCCACCAAAAGTGCTAACCAATGGAGAAGGCAATAGTGAAGTTCCAGGGGCAATTCCAGTTTGAAAAAAGAAAGGTGAATTATTGCCAAATGAATTATAACAATAGAAATGATTAGTAATAGATCCGAACCATCTGTTGTTTTGCGATGCTTCCGCTGTTAGCTGGCCACCAATCTCTGCATTATTCAGGTAAAAAGAATTTTGCGAATCGTAAATTTTATTATTGTAAGTCCAAGAATGATTTTGTACACTTCCATCAAACATAAACGAAACCCCGCAATTCTTAATTGTATTACAACGATTATAAGCACGTAAACAATCTGTCTGCCTTATTCCGGTAGTTCTATAATCATTTACATCCCCAACAATATTATTTGATATTATTCTAGCATAAGGACATATCACAGAGGAAATCCCAGTAAATAGTCCAGGAGTTTCAGCCATAACTTTAACATCATTCTCTTGCACTAATAAACATTTAACTTGTTCACTTCGAATTCCACGACCAAATCTTGTAATTTCATTATTTAAGATTTTTACATTGTAGAATTTTTCTTCAGGCCTACAGCGGTTAAAGAAGTCTGGATTTAAAAATGTATTACGTAATTTAATACCGTAACTAGAGGCATCTGCAATATTATTCTTAAAAGTATTATTCCCAATTTCAACTTCTGAAAGATAAAAGTCAACCAAATCTACTCCTCTCAAAACATTCTTAAATTCATTGTTTTCAATATGTATTGAAACTGGCACATTCAGATAATTATCAACGCCATTAATGGCCTTATATTTAATGTTATGGAACTTGTTGTTTAGAATATCATAATTTATAAGACCATTTTGGTAAATTCCATTATCAGAATTAACCAAAATATTCGACTTTTGCAAGTCTGTTGCATCACCGACAATTGTATATACTAAAGGAAATATGTTTGAATTTTCCGATGCAATAGCCATACTCCAGCCGTTACCATAATCTCTAATATTTTGAAATTTGCAATTCTGTACAATCAAGTTAGTCCCAGTTGCAAATATGCCAATGTTAGAATTAGAAAATGTATTACGATTTGCAATTCCTACAGGAGAAAGGGTAACAGTTCCAGCATTATCCAATTGAAGATGAATATAGGATCTTTGTCCCCAATATGGTGGAAGTAAACTCCCAGAAGTAAATTTGGTATCAGAAATATTTGAATTCCAAATTCCAGACCAAGCAGTACTTTTAATCGAAACACGATTATTAACGAACATGCTACCAATTGAATTCACTGGTGTCCCAACTGAAACATCAATGCCTTTAATTGCATCATCAATTCTAGAGTCTAAAACATTTATTTGAGAACCCGCAGTAAAAGCAAAAATACCGTCCCACATAACAGTACAAGCTTTAAGATGTGAGCCATTTTTTATTGTTAAGTTCCTCCCTCCATTGACATTAATTCTGGCATAAGGACCAAAAACAACTTTATTATCATCAAAAGTAAAGTCAACATTGATGTTCACCTCACCTTCAATTAAGACCTTCTGACCCGGAAGAATTGTATATGAGGAAATATTTTGAGGCACAACTCTTCCATCTATATAAACATCATAGTTGCAACACGCATTATTTTGTTCCACAACCTCAATATCATCAATTAAATAATACGATGATTCATAAAAAGCACAAGTTGAACATCCATTGATTGGGGGTATTCCAACAGAAGATATATTACTGTTTACATCATTCGACCAGTTTCCAATGGTGATATAATTTGCTGGATAAGTCCCAGTGTAAATAAAGTTTAGACTTATCTCTACCCAATTATTAAAATTTACCCCATAGGCAAGTGGACTAACTGTCAACAACTGACCTTCTGAGGTGGTTGGTGCCAAAAGTTGATATTGACTTTGATCATCCAAACCAACATTTTGTATAATTGGCTGGTATTTTGGTAAAGATGATGTAAATCCTATATTTAAATTAGTTTGTAATGTTGAAATTTCTGCTAGACTAACCCAAAACTTCAAATTATAAGATCTGCCCGGAATTAAGGGCTTTTGAAGGTCCTGTTGTATATATTCTCTATAACTCCCAGTCCCATAATTGGCAACTGTTTGCGCAGGTCCAAATTTTAACCAAGTATAAATCCCAGCATACGCATTGGTTCCTGGTAGATGAACTTCCTGGTTAGTAATTGTAGCAAAAGGAATATCATATGAAGGGCAGTCGCCGATGCCTGTACCATAATTTATATAGTCAAAATTTCGATGAAAATAATCGGGAGACTTTGGATGACTAGTTACATTACCTGCTTGTAAAACATTTGCATTACGCCAATGACATGCTCTATTTAATTGTCCACCACAATTAGGGTATAATGTTGAAACCTCAAATCCCCCATTAACTATTGAACCTTCACATTCCTTGACCTTCAAATTACACTCGTTTCTAGGCTCCCAAACAACCAGCCTCTTTCTCAAGGTTGTTTCAGGAAGCTCAACAAGAATGTCGTAACTGCCTCCCTTTGAGAAGATAAACGGTAATTTATTAATACTTGTAATTTTATACCCAGGTGCAATTAGCCCGTTTACTTTAACAGAATCGAATCCAGATAATGAATCTGTTACAACCCACTTAAATAACGGATCTACAAAATTTCCTTGATAATTAACTTCAGCCCAAACGGTATCATTAAAGGCCACCGTATCACTTAAAATTAGCGATGACTGCGCAGTGGCCTTGGCAGGGAATAAATAAATGAATATAACTAATAAATAAGTTAGGAAAGTCTTAATTAGGTTAAGCATAATAATTTGGGTTAAATTTGAACTTGACTCTTCCAAATTTAATAATTAACATTTATAATCCTAAATACAAATAAATAATTAACCTTATCATCATCAGGAATTTGAATTTTAACAAAAAACCATTTGTCATCTCCGCAAAAACTCCTTAAATTCAACTTTTAAATCATACAGTCATGAAAAAAATCTTCTTATTTATTATTGTTTTAATTCCCTTGCTGAGTTCTTGTAATTATCATGTTTGTAAAGACGGCGAAATAGATGTTGTAGGGGTGCGATGTATGGATGACACAGATATTATGACTTCAGATCCTTATAATGTAAATGTTTGTGATGGACATGGAGGATCGTTAAATTGGCTATGTGCACATTAATTCAACCCATACTCACTAAACAGCCAAACCAAAGCGGCAATGGCTCCCGAACCTAATTCCAATTCACGTTTATTGACGTTTTCAAACTTATCTTCTTCGGCATGGTGTACGTCAAAATATCTTTGCGAATCAGGAATAAAACCCAACAAGGCCACGTTTTGATCTTTTAATCGGGAAACATCTACCCCACTCCCTCCTGTGGTAAAAATATGGACCAGGTAAGGAGCAAAAAGATTTTTCCAGGCCAATAAATTTTTTAAACATAAAGTTTGTACCGGCTCATTTCCTTCCACCGAAAAACCTCGTGGAGCAAATCCCCCTCTATCACTTTCAATAGCGATGATATGTTTTTCACCCTTTCTTTTTGCCTCCAGTGCATAGGTATCCGCCCCTTTGGCTCCATTTTCTTCGTTCATAAATAATACACAACGAATGGTTCGGCGAGGCTTAATCCCTAACTCTTTAAATATATGTATGACGTCCATCGATTGTACACAACCTGCTCCATCATCATGAGCCCCTTCACCATTATCCCAACTATCCAAATGACCCCCAATAACAATAATCTCTTCGGGGAATTCGCTTCCTTTTATTTCACCAATTACATTATAAGATTTTTCATCAGGGAAATTTTTACAATTCATTTTATAATAAAAAGGCAGGTCTTTAAATTCCTTCAAATATTCACTTAGTTTATTGGCATCATTGGTTGAAAGAGCAGCAGCAGGTATTTTGGTATCCGTTTTATAAATCATTACCCCGGTATGTGGAAAATCATCATCCCTTAAACTCAACGATCGAATGATCACCCCAACGGCACCTTTCTCCGCAGCTTCATCGGCCCCTCGTACCCGAATACCGGCACAACCCCCATAAGCATGAAAGGTATCGATAAATTTAGGGTCCATGGGCTGATTAATAAATACAATTTTACCTTTCACAAAACTAGGGTCCAACCCTTTCAATTCTTCAATGGAACTTACTTCAATAATATTAGCCGTTAAACCATTTTGCGGAGTAGGAACCGAACCGCCTAAAGCACAAATATTTAGGTTAATTTTTTCAGTCCCCACCTTTACATAGGCAACTTCCTTTTCCCCTCTTTCCCAATGCGGAACCATGGTTTCCTGCAACCAGGCCGTATCCGAAATAAGTTGTAACATCCCATAGGTGAGATCAACGGCCTTGGCCGCATTGGCACTTCCACTTAACCGGGCCGGGGCCTGTTTACATAGCGCATATAGGTTAGTATATGCCGAACCTTTCGTTAAAGCCACATCAAAAATTCGTCGGATAAATAACGAATCTCTATTGGGACTTTGAGCAAACACCCCCTGCTTAAAGCCTATTAAAAAGACGATAAGCATAATATATTGATAACCCCTTCTAGTTGAATACATGCCCTAAATTTACTATCTTTATCGAAAATAATAAGTTTATGCAAACCAAAGAAGAAATTGTTAAAGATTGGCTGCCTCGTTATACAGGAACGCCATTGGATCAATTTGGTCAATATATCTTACTATGTAATTTTAAAAATTACCTTGAAATGTTTGCGGAGAAATTTAACGCTCCAATTATAGGATTAGATAAACCTATGCAAACAGCCACTGCAGAGAATATCACCATCGTAAATTTCGGAATGGGTTCTGCCATGGCAGCAACCATTATGGATTTATTATCGGCCATTGAACCAAAAGCAGCTTTGCTTTTAGGAAAATGTGGTGGATTGAAAAAAACAAAAATCGGTGATTTAATTTTACCTATTGCAGCTATTAGAGGTGAAGGTACCAGCAATGAATATATGCCACCTGAAATTCCGGCACTACCCTCGTTCCGTTTACAAAGTGCTATATCTGCAAGTATTCGTCATTTCGAATGTGATTATAGAACCGGAACCATTTATAGCACCAATCGAAGAGTGTGGGAACATGATTTAAAATTTAAAGATTAGCTGGTAGATACAAAA
>JBEIQI010000281.1:0-3610 GCA_040376605.1 Flavobacteriales bacterium
AATTAGCTTCCATCATTATTTTTACCCTATAAATTTCTCCTTGTAATAACCCGGTTCTTTTTTCATCCATGAGCCCATAAATTCTTAATGTATCTCCTTTATCAATGTTAACTGCTCCTGCTGGTTCAGAAAGTGTAATGGTAGGATTAAGCGTATCTACCAGGTTTTTTACATAAACGGTTACAGTATCGATTCCTTCATTATATTGTTCAACAATGCAGGAAACGATGCAATTATAAGCCCCTGGGGTAAAATCTGCGGGTAAATGTACTGTATGAGAAAATACATTGTTGTTATAATTTGTACCACTTACATATAAGTATGTATAAGATCCAAAATTAATCCCATCAGAAGTAGTATCGATGATTTCACAGGGGTCCTGTAAACTAAATTGTACTTTATATTGATCCATTGTGCCATCTAATAAAGACCCATCCACATTAAATGTATCGGGTAAGATAAATACAGAATTATTAGTAGGGGTACCTATGGCCAAATTTGGTTTTACAGGGTCCTTTGCACAAGCTAATAACAAAGCGCAACAACCAATAACCGGAATATAATTTCTCATACTTTAAATTTATACCAATATAGGAAATTTTTATCAGTTGGGATAAATCTTACCATTATCATAGAGGTATTCCCCTCCTACTTGAGTAAAGTCAAATTTATCAGATGGCCTTATTGTATTAGAACTGGAAAAGTTATTTCAATATCGGTTTCACCTGTAGTTATCAAACCATCCTTGATACCTGGTTGATGTTTTAAGGTAAGTAATAAATTACCATTAGAAATGGTGGTCGTAGTCCAGGTAACCTCCAAACCTATGGGTAAACTATTTGCATCCCAATCATTATAAGTATTAGTGAAATTAGCTCCGGTAATGTTATAGAAGAATTGATGATCCTCTGCTTCAGCAAATATTTCACCGGTAATGGTATCTACAGGAGATTTGGTTTCATCTAGAACATCTAAACTCACTTGGTATGTTTTGGCAGCTCCTAAAACAATGGTATCAATGGTTGGAACGGCTCCTCCATCTCCATCCGGATCAGAATAAGCAAATGATAAGGTATCCGTTCCATTTATGGCAGAAAATCGAACAGAGGTTATCACTTCCTGATCATTGGGATTGTTGGGGTTAGAAGGGTCACAAGATGCTAACATAATTACGACAATAGATAAGCTGGTTAGCGCAAATAGATTCAATTTATAATTCATAGTTTTTTGTTTTTTAATTGTTTATAATTAGAAAATTCCAGGGGGATTTTAATTTTAAGCATCACGTTTCTACCCATTTCATTGGAGAAATATCTGAACCTGTTTAAATAGTCGCGATATGGATTATCCAATAGATTGGAGATGGTAATGCTTACTGAAATGGTTTGTACTTTTTTAATGATAAAATCGGTCCCTGCACTTAATCCCAAAATGCAGTATGCTGCCGGAGGAGCTACATAATCGGAATTGGCTGGAACCATGGTTTGTTGAGTTACAGCTAATACCTGTGCACTGATATAAGTCCCTTTCATCGACTTGGTTTCTTTAAAATTATAAGTAAGTTCATTATCAAATCGAAAAGGAGGCATATAAATCAGGTAATCATTGATACTATAATTCCAGGCCCATAATAAGGAGGTTTTTGAATTTAATACCAGTTTTTTGGTTAAGTAAATATCGGCATCTAAATCCACCCCTTTGATATCCACATCTGCACCTGTATATTGAAATCCGGGAAATGCCCCACGGATGGTTAATATGGGTTCTAATGTAGGTTTTAAATAAATGAAGTTCTGGATATAATAATAATACCCGGTGAGTTCTAGCTTAAATCGAGAATAATTCAAGCTGGCGGATATATTAAAATTATGGGCCCTTTCCGGTTTTAAGGTTGAATCACCCACTTCATAACTGGCCGAACCATGATGCAAACCATTGCTAAATAATTCACTTACGTGAGGAGGTCTCCAGGCCAACCCATAATTTGCCCTTGCCGTAAAATGATCGTTTAAATGGTAGATTGCACCCACGTTAGCCGATACATTATGCCATAAATAATCAGGTTGTCGATATATATTATTTACATATAAATAAGATTGCATATAACTAATATCATAACGCAGCCCAGCTTCCAAATCCCAATGTCCCAATTTCGAGTTCTCAAACCAATAAATACCTGCATTTGCACTTCTAAAGTTGGGTATAAAATAAAACCCATCCCATCTATTGGTTTGATACAATCCACTGATACCAAGGGAACCTTTCAGCTTTTTATGGAAAGAATGTTCCCAATTTAACTCTCCGGTAACCGACTGAAGAATGAACTCTAGCGAAGGTTTTTCATTAGAATTACCAGATGAATTGTGATTATCGAACTCCTTCCTCCTATTTTCCTGAAAAGCAAAAGTCATTTCTAACTTGCTTTTTTTTCCGATTTTAACATAGGTTTTACCTTTATACAAATAATGAGTTATATCCTGATAAGGTCTACCAATATCATACGAAAAATCCCTCAAAATAAGAGGTTGCGGAGAATTAATAGCATTTTGTAAATCCGTAAGGTTCCCAAAATGCGAGGCCGAAAATATGCCTAATTTAGTATGGAACATACTAAAAAACACTTCGAACCCGGCCTTCTCCTTATAGTAACCAATACCTGCACTCATGTTATATTCCTCCACACCGGTGTTAGCCATGCCATAACTGGGAGTTTGTACGTCTCCGCTTTTCCTTAAAGACCCCTGAATTCTCCAACTCAAAGCGGATAGTTTTTTAAAACTTCCTTCTAACATCAAAGAGGTGGTTCCTCCCCACCCATTGGTATTACCCGTAACATATAATTCTCCTCTTATCCCGGCTGGAGCAATGATGGCTGCAGGCTCCACCAAAATGGCACCTGCGATGGCATCAGACCCATAACGAACGCTACTGGCACCTTTCACAACGGTAATTCTTTTGGCAATAAAAGCGTCAATTTCGGGTCCATGTTCTTGACCCCATTGTTGACCTTCTTGTCGAATTCCATTATTTAAGATCAGTAACCGTTTGCTATGCATGCCATGAAGGACCGGTTTGGAAATGGAATTACCAGTATTGAGTGTGTACATCCCGGTAATTCGTTTCATAGTTTCACCTAACGTGGCACCCCGGTTTTTATCAAGATGAGCTCCCTCCATGGTATAGGAAGATTGACTTAACTCAATTTTATCATCGTGACCTTCTAAAGTAAATCCATGTAATTCAACTTCATTCTCTTTTAAATAAAAATCATGAGATACATTTTCCTTTAAATCGATGGTTATCTCTTCAGTAAAATAACCCACATGAGAACACAATAAAGTGTACTTGCCTGGACATAAATTATTGAACAGAAAATAACCTTCATCATTAGCAGCAGCACCCATGCCGTTTTCTTTGATGGTAATGTCGGCAAAACACATCTTATTCCTATCAGCATCGCTTACGACCTTGCCACTAATAGTTAAAGCGCAATTGGTTTGCGACCATGCTATACCTAATAATCCAATAAAAAGGAAAATATAACGCACCTGATAATTCGTTAAATGAAAAAAAATGAAAGACTCTTCGAACTGAATTATGCGGTAGGTGG
>JBEIQI010000033.1:0-19214 GCA_040376605.1 Flavobacteriales bacterium
AGCATGGCCATTTGAAAAATTTCATTTCTCTTTTTTTCGCCACCCGAAAATCCTTCATTTACCGATCGATTGGTAAGCTTGGTATCTAACTCTACAAATTTTTGTTTTTCTTTTACCAACTGTAAAAATGCTTTGGCATCCAATTGATCTTGTTTGCGATACTCCCTGATTTCCTGAACAGCCGTTTTAAGAAAATTCATCATGCTAACTCCGGGAATTTCTACGGGATATTGAAAGGCTAAAAATACTCCTTCACCTGCCCTTTCTTCGGGAGCTAATTCCAATAAATTTTTGCCATTAAAGGTTATTTCACCTCCAGTAACTTCATATTCGTCGCGCCCCGCTAATACCGATGCTAAGGTAGATTTACCGCTGCCATTAGGCCCCATGATGGCATGAATTTCTCCTGGTTTTACTTCTAAGTTCAAACCTTTAAGGATTTCTTTTCCTTCGATGTTCGCTTTTAAATTTTTAATACTGAGCATTCCAATAATGTTTAAAATTAACCCACTGAACCCTCTAAGGAGATCGCTAATAATTTCTGGGCCTCCACAGCAAATTCCATTGGTAATTGATTTAATACTTCCTTACAATATCCATTTACGATTAATGCAACTGCTTTCTCGTTATTGATTCCTCGCTGATTACAATAAAATATTTGATCCTCAGCAATTTTTGATGTGGTTGCTTCATGCTCCACCACTCCTGTTTGATTGTTTACTTCTATATAAGGATAGGTATGCGCTCCACATTGATCTCCAATTAATAATGAATCACATTGTGAAAAATTCCTAGCTTTAGATGCTGTTTTGGCAATCTTTACCATTCCCCGGTAACTATTGTTGCTCCTCCCTGATGAAACTCCTTTAGAAATAATAGTGCTTTTGGTATTTTTTCCTAAATGAATCATTTTGGTACCCGTATCTGCCTGCTGATAATTGGAGGTTACTGCAACCGAAAAAAATTCTCCAACTGAATGGTCTCCTTTTAAAATTACCGAAGGATACTTCCAGGTAATGGCTGATCCAGTTTCAACCTGGGTCCAACTTATTTTAGCCGCATTGTGACATATTCCACGTTTTGTAACAAAGTTGTAGATACCGCCTTTTCCTTCTTTATCTCCGGGATACCAGTTTTGAACGGTTGAATATTTTATTTCGGCATGATCCATCGCAATCAATTCTACCACAGCTGCATGCAATTGATTTTCATCACGCATCGGTGCTGTGCATCCTTCTAAATAACTTACATAGGAACCTTCGTCGGCAACAATTAAAGTTCGTTCGAACTGACCGGTATTCATGGCATTGATGCGGAAATAGGTAGATAATTCCATAGGACATTTTACGCCTTTGGGAATATATACAAAAGATCCATCACTAAATACCGCAGCATTTAAAGCCGCAAAAAAATTGTCTTTATAGGGAACTACTGAACCTAAATATTTTTTTACCAATTCAGGATGTTCTTGCAATGCTTCACTGATGGCACAAAATATAATACCAAGTTCTGAGAGTTTTTCCTTAAAAGTAGTTTTTACACTTACGGAATCCATTACAACATCCACAGCCACTCCGGTAAGCATTTTCTGTTCCTCTAAAGAAATTCCCAATTTTTTAAAAGTGGCCAATAATTCTGGATCTACTTCATCTAAAGATTGATATTTAGGTGTGCTACTCGGCGCAGCATAGTATATGATTTTTTGATAATCAATTGCTGGATAGTGTACATGTGCCCAATTTGGCTCCTTTAAGGTAAGCCAATGTTTATAGGCTTTTAACCGATAATCCAACATCCATTGAGGTTCGTTCTTTTTGGCAGAAATAAAACGAACGATATCTTCGTTTAATCCCATTGGAGCCGTATCCATTTCTATATCTGTATAGAAACCATACTTGTATTCGCTGCCTACTACTTCTGCTAATATTTTATCCTGATTACTCATCGTTAAAGCTCAATGTTGGAAGTTTAAAGTTTACTATTTATACCGAAAAACTTTCTCCACAACCACAAGTTCTGGATGCATTGGGATTATTGAACTGAAATCCTTTACCATTTAATCCATCCGAAAAATCTAACTCCGTACCAACTAAATAGAGAAAGCTTTTTTTATCAACTACCAATTTGAGTCCTTTATCTTCAAAAACTTTATCACTCTCATTTAATTGAGTATCAAATTTTAATTGGTAGGATAAACCGGAGCAACCTCCTCCTTCAACTCCTACTCTTACAAATCCTTCTTTAGTATCTACCTTTTCGCCTTGCATCAATACTATTAACTGATCTTTGGCTTTTTCTGTTATTGAAATCATATCTATCCCCTTTTTGCGGTATAAACTTAAAATGTTAGCTTTTTGTTCGCTTATTTAGAATAATTCTAAAGAACAAATGTAGCTAAGATTGAGGAGGCTGCCAAATAATGAAAGATTAAATTATATTAAGGAATTACTCTCGGAATAAAAGTAGATATTTGCAGGATAAATGCGGCAGGGATTGCAGCGATACCCCACCAAAGTGATAAAGAAGGTGGGTAAAGCGAAAAGCCCGGTCTCGGCTTTGCCGAGAGCCGCCCAATAAAAAAACACATGTTCGAAAACGACTCTTTAACAACCTTAGATTCATTAGGCGAATTTGGCCTGATTGATAGAATTAAAAATTCAGTAAAAATCTATAATACCGAAACCAAATTAGGTATTGGGGATGATGCGGCTGTTATTGAGTCGAATGGTTTACAGACCGTAATTACCACGGATATGCTAGTAGAAGGGGTTCATTTTGATGTTCAATATACGCCTCTTAAACATTTAGGTTATAAAGCCGTGGTGGTGAACGTTTCGGATTTGGCCGCCATGAATGCCACTCCTAAACAAATTACCGTTTCGCTAGCCATATCGAGCAAATACACCCTGGAAGCCATTGAAGAAATTTATGTTGGGATTAATGCTGCATGCAAAAATTTTCAGGTTGACTTAATTGGTGGGGATACTACAACGGCTCCATCGGGTTTGGTTATTAGTATTACTGCCATTGGATTAGCGGCAAAAGAGGATATTATATGCCGCAATACTGCTGCTATTAATGACCTGATTTGTGTTACTGGGGATTTAGGTGCCGCCTATGCCGGCTTGTTGATACTGGACAGGGAGAAACGAATCTTTATGGGAAATAGCAAAGTACAGCCTGAATTGGAAGGTTATGATTACGTCCTTGAAAAACAATTAAAACCTGAACCCAGGTTAGATATTATTCGGGCCTTAAAAGAAGCTGGGATTAAACCTACTTCTATGATTGATATTAGTGATGGGTTAAGCAGTGAACTGATACATTTATGCAAATCATCTGGAACCGGTTGTCGCATTATGACCGATAAATTGCCCATTGCCCTAGAAACACTCAATGTGGCCGACGAACTTTCGTTACCCCATTTTACCCTGGCTTTAAATGGTGGAGAAGATTATGAATTGTTGTTTACCGTGAATCAAAACGATTATAACAAACTCATGAAAATGAGTGATCTATCCGTTATCGGTTTTATTACTGAAGCTACTTCAGGATATCAATTAGTAGATAGTGAGAATAATATTGCTCCTTTAACTGCTCAGGGTTGGAATAGTTTTAAAAGCTAAATTCTAAACCAAATTCTTAATATTCTAGTTAAAACCTAGCTAATTCTAGCCAAAAACTGACATATTCTCAAAAATACCAATTCCCGTTTATCATTTTTTGATACTGAATATCAACCTGTTATACTTGACATTAATTTATTTTTAATGGAAGGTTTGGTGGATATATATGGGTCGGATATATTTGTTTAAGGAGCCAGTAGTGACTGATAATGAATATGTTTCTGAACAAATAACCTCAACAAATGAATAAATTTTTTAGGACCTTAAAAAAAGATGCAGTTGCAGGAATTGTTGTATTCGTTGTAGCCGTTCCGCTTTGTATGGGAATTGCTTTGGCTTCAGGAGCACCTCCCATTGCCGGTTTAATTAGTGGTGTTATCGGTGGTATTGTAGTAGGTCTTTTTAGTAAGTCGAATACTAGTGTTAGTGGTCCTGCAGCAGGTCTTTCCGCAATTATTCTTGCTAAAATAAATGAATTAGGGGCTTATGAGACCTTCCTATTAGCCGTGGTTATTGGCGGAGCCATACAAATTGTATTGGGAATATTAAGAATGGGTTTTATTGCCAATTATTTTCCTTCGAGTGTTATTAAGGGTTTATTAGCAGCCATTGGTATTCTATTAATTTATAAGGAATTTCCTCACCTTATAGGTTTTGACCAGGATAAGAAAATGGAATTTTCGGCTCATTTGTTAGATGGTAATACATTTAGCGACCTTGAATATACCCTAAGTCATTTTCATCCTGGGGCCCTTATTGTTGGACTACTATCCGTTGTTACCATTCTGGTTTGGGATGAAATAAAGTTTCTAAAAAAATCAGTTATACCAGCTCCATTATTTGTACTTGTTTTTGGTGTTATAACACACTTCTTTCTCTTTTCTTATGATGCACTCAGATTAGAAGCCGAACATATGGTGAATGTGCCGGTAAGTAGAAGTTTTTTAGAGTTTGTAGGTTCATTAAAACACCCAAATTTTGGCCAAATTGCTAGAATGGATATTTGGATCGCCGGTATTACCATTGCTATTGTTGCCTCCTTAGAAACACTCTTAAATATAGAAGCAGTTGACAAATTAGATAGACATAGCCGCAACACACCACCAAGTTGGGAATTAATTGCTCAAGGAATTGGTAATACGGTTACAGGTTTAGTAGGTGGAATTCCTATTACATCTGTGGTTATTAGAGGTTCTGTCGGTATTTTATCCGGCGGTGAAACCAAAAAAACAACCATCATACATGGTTTATTAATATTTGCATTCGTATTATTTCTTCCGCGTTATCTTAATTTAATACCAAGAGCAACCCTTGCTGGTATATTGGTAATGACGGGTTATAAATTGGCCAATCCAAAACTTTTTGCTGAAACATTTAAAAAAGGTTTATCTCATTTTATACCATTTATTGTTACGCTTATTGCCATTATTTTTACTGACCTTCTCATTGGAATCTCAATTGGCTTGGGCCTTGGATTAATTTATGTATTGAGAAATGATATCAAAAGTGCACTTAAGGTTACCGATGAGAAACATTATAATGAAAATGTTTCCAGATTGGTTTTGCCACAAATTGCCTCGTTTATTAATAAGGCTAAAATGAGGGATATCATGAATACGGTTCCCAAAAATTCGAAAATAATTATTGACGCCTCGGATACCAGATACATTGATGGAGATATCGTTGAGATTATTAGAAATTTTAAAGCTATTATGGCTCCAGAAAAAAATATTACACTGAGCCTTGTGGGATTTAAAAACAAATACGGCCTTAATGATGAAATAAAACATGCACATGTAATGACAAAAGAGCTTCAGTCATTACTTTCACCTGAAGACGTATTAAATGTTTTAATGGAAGGTAATAAACGATTTGTTACTGGCTCAAAACTCGAAAAAAATATCTCAAGTCAAATGAATATTACCTCCTCAGATGGGCAACATCCCTTAGCGGTGGTATTAAGTTGTATCGACTCCAGAACAACTACTGAGCTAATTTTTGATTTGGGAATGGGTGACGTTTTCTCCATTAGAATTGCTGGCAATGTAGTAAATGAAGATATATTAGCCAGTATGGAATTTGCTTGCAAAATTGCCGGTGCAAAATTAATCGTGGTTTTAGGACATACCGAATGTGGTGCCATTAAAGGCGCTTGCGATAATTTAGATATTGGAAATCTAGGTAAACTTTTTGATAAAATTAAACCTGCCATTGAAGCGGAATATGCAACTAGAAGCGAACGTAATTCGAATAATGCTCTCTTTGTGAAAAATGTTACCAGATTAAATGTTCACCATAATATTTTTCATATTGCCGACAACAGCAATATACTGGCAGATATGATTAACAATGGTGAAGTGGGCATCATTGGTGGAATGTATGATATTAAAACCGGTGAGGTAAAATTCACACCCATGTATCAAAGCAGCGCTGTTTCTAATTAAAAGGAAGCATCTTAATTAGTTTAAAAACCTTTTTATGTCCTGTAGAACTTTGTACAATTTCTACCATAAATAATCCATTGCCATCCAACCCATCTAAGGAGATTGCAGTAGAGTTTGGAATGATATTCATGACTTCCTGCCCTAATGAATTATAAAAATGAAGCTGGTAATCCTCTAAATTTTCGATGCCTTCGATATATGCAAAATGATTGGCAGGATTAGGATACATGGAAATATTTAATGAACTATTTTCCTCAACACTTACATTACAACCATAAGCCGCCAACTCCGAAGTGACTGCGATTCTCTTATTAGCAATAAAGTTTTTAAGACCAGGGTAATTTCCTCCATTGGGTGGAGGACCCATAACGGTTACCGTAGAGGTTAAATTGGTTTCGAATTGGGCATTGCTGAAAAACTTATTAGGATCGGCATAAACATCGGTACGAATGAAATTTGCCAAACTATCAATTTTAGGATCAAGGGCTGCCGAACTAAAATCGAATAAGGTATAATCGCAAACTGCATCCACCAAGGCTTGTTCATAAGCCGGAACCTGGAGCATATTATAATGTAAGGGACGGTTGGTTTGTGGATTCGAAATATAAAATATACTTAAATTTTCCACCTGACTAACCGACATACCCAAGGCAAAATTCCCGAATGCCTCATTTACATCCCAGGTAATCCATTTAAATTTATTGTCGGTAGAATCGTGGTAAACATAATAATTATGACCACTCCCTAAATATGAATCGAGATTAGAAAATAAGCTGTTAACTGCCCAGGTTTTTATATAATTATCTGTATCAAAAACAGTATCTAATGCCGAAGGCAAATTACTGATGCTGGTATTATTTATCACATTAATAAAATTCACTAAATCAGTCCAATCATTCAGCGTTTCGTTGGTCTTTAGCTCATATTTATTATAATATAAACTGGGGGTTGCACCCAACCATTTTAAATCACCAGTTGGATCTCCTTTAAATAAATTCCCCCGATCGTCGCCGATATTATTTCGTAAAAACAATTTTACATCCACTTCTTCCACAGCTGTGTATAAACCCCAAAGAGCATTATTAATATAAACTCTTGTAAAATGAACCCTGGGGGCATATTGTCCATGATCCCGTAAAAAATCATTCATCATTTTTTCACGCAAAAAACTAGGGTCTTTAAAACAATTATTGAGGTTGAGTTTTTTTAATCCGTCATATTCCTGGCCACTGACATACTCATTCATATCAATTTTGAACGATTTTTTATTGCCAGAATTATTATACGATGAATTGCCTTTAAACTTTACCCCACAATTGGTAAGTAAGGTACCATCAATTTCTACATCCCCTTTTATATAGGTATCATTGGTATAGCCGGCTTCTAAAGAATCCCAATAACTAGTTTGATTAAACGTAAATCGAATCTCATGCATAGTAGGCGATCCAAAAAAAGTATTGCCTTCAGTTTGGGCAAGTAAATTTGATGATAAACATATAATGGCGAGTAAGGTGAATCTTCTATTTCTCATGAGCATTTTTTTTTGTTTGACGATAAATTGAATAAATCCTTGTGGTAAGTTGATAATAATATATCATTCGATCAGGAAAGATAACCTAACAGCTTGTTATTGTTTATGATTATTGGGTGAAACATGCCTTTTTTTGAGTTGGACGCCCTTTGGATATTGCTTATATTTGAAGATATGAAAACATTCAGTTTAATTTTATTTTTCTTGAGTGCCTCCCTGGGTCATGCCCAAATTATCCAAGACGATACCTCGTCAGTAGATAAAATGATTACGGCTTTATATGATGTTATTTCGGGTCCGGCCGGACAACGAAATTGGGATAGAATGAAAAACCTGTTTACCAAAGATGCCCAAATGGGGGCTGTTTTTAAAAATCAGGAGGGAGTAATTACCTATCGATCCTTTAGTCCCGATGATTATATCAAAAATAACGATCCTTATTTTTTAAAAAATGCTTTTATCGAAAAGGAACTATATAGAACCAACCAAACATTTGGGCAATTAGTGCATGTTTTTACCACTTACGAATTTGAATCGGGTGATGAAAAAGCCCGAGGAATTAATTCTTTACAATTAATATATACCAACCAAAGATGGTATATTTCCTCTATTATTTGGCAGGAGGAAACACCTGATAACCCAATCCCCGCAGAATACCTTCCACGATAGTTTATTTTAAATACTTGTTCTGAAACTCTTCGGCCATTACTCTTGACGCAAAATAGAGCTTGGTATCCGTAAATTCATCGGTAATGGTATCATTGGATTCGAGTCGATAATAAGTACGCATCACTTGGTATCCCGCATTGAGTGTAAAGTACAAAGCAAAACATTTAGAGGGTGTATAGCCAGCATCTTTATATAATACTATGTTAATGGTAGTTTTATTAATCCCTGCAATTGGAATAGGAAATTCATTAATTCCTGCCAACTTTTGATCGACAACGATAGTTTCATAAAAAAACAAGGTGTCGTTCTTTACATTACAATAAAAACTGGCAACCAGTCCGTTTTTTTTACTTAACCCATTCATGGCATGTTTAAAGTTAGCCGGACCCGATATATTAAAATATTTACCCGCAACCATACCCTGATATTGCGCATTTAGGCATACAAAAAAAGCGATCCCAAATAAACTTAACAGCATTCTTTTCATGAAAACAAATTAGATAGTAAATATAATTAAACCGGGAGATTTAGCTGGTATCAGAAATTTTATTTCCAGCCTCTTAAAATTCTTTGTACATCGTTGTTATCCTGATATTGGGTAATATAATCGAGTGCTTCGTCTACATGCATGAGTTGAGCATCTGCTGGAATATATCCAAAACCTTTATACGAGCCTTCCTTAATAACTACAATACATTTTTCTTCCCTATGTCGACCTCTATCTATAATTAATTTATCTCCGGTTTCTGATTTGATAAATTGAATAGCTGCTTCTACCCTTTCGTTATAGTCTTCTACCCCTTCTTTCTCACAGCACACTCCCTGGCATTTATCCTCAGCTACTCGATAACAGGGTCCGCTGCTGGTATCTATACCACAGCATTTAGCGCATAAATTAAATTGATCCATCAACTGAAATAAATAAGACCGGACCGTATCAAAGGAATTAAATAACATGATCGGACGTAAGTTGCTAGCCTTTTTACCAATCACCAGTCTGTGAATATCCATTTGATCTACATAATCATACAGGCAATAAAAATTAGAGCTAATTCGTTGCGTCTTATTGTATTTAGGAAAATGTTTTTTTATTTCATGAGACTCAAGCAACAAGGCGGCTAATTCACTTCCTGTAACCGTATAATGAATATCATGAACCTCATTTAAAAAAGGAAGTTTAGCTCCTTTGGCACTAGTAAAATGCTGATAAATTCGTTGCTTGATATGAATGGCTTTGCCGATATATATAATTTGACCTTCTCCATTTAAAAAATAATAGACTCCTGTTTCGTCTGGCAGACTTTCGTAAATTTCTTTTTTTAGGTTGGGAGGAATGGTGGCTTCTTTAGATTTTATATTAATTGACTTCTCAATAATTCCATCCTGATCATGAGCCAATAAAATTTCGAATAATTTAACGGTAGCTTCCGCGTCGCCTTCAGCTCTGTGCCTTCCCTGAATATCAATCCCTAAATAACTGCACAAATTACCCAAACTATAGGATGGACATCCGGTTAGAATGGCTCTGCTCAACCGAACCGTACAAGCCTTTTTTCGTTTATAATCAATGCCTAATTCTTTAAATTCCTGTCGTATAAATGAATAATCGAAATTGACATTATGTGCCACAAAAATACAATCGATAGTTTTTAGAAATATTTGATCAGCTATTTCGGAAAACAAAGGAGCCGAAGCCACCATTTCGTTGGTAATACCGGTCAAACCGGTAATAAATCGGGGGATCTCCATTTCGGGATTTACCAAAGAATGAAAAGTATCAATCACCTTTTCACCATCATGCACAAAAATAGCCACCTCGGTAATCTTAGAATTATAGGAGGTTCCTCCGGTGGTTTCTATATCTATAATGGCAAATTTCATAGCAACATCTAAAACCTCAAGATATAAAAAAAGGATGAAAACTTTTCCATCCCTTTTTTATATCTATCTGCTAGGCTTTCTTCATTCCCTTTTCCGTGGCCATTCGAACAATGCCCATGAACCAACCAAGGGGAAGGATTTTCCTCATCAATAACAATAGGGGTCCTTGACCACCAACCGCATATCTAATCCTAAAGCTGGAATCGTTGGCTGCCTGAAATATTTTTTTGGCAACCACTTCCGGACCGGGTGCATTTTTTTCGGCCGACTGAGTATTTTCAAAAACCACCTTTTCATATTGATCATAATCGTTAATGGCCGGGTTTTTAAATATATTCATCGAACGTGTATAAAAATCTGTTTTGATGGCGCCGGGTTCCACATTCTTTACTTTGATATTAAAAGGCCTCAATTCGAATTGTAAAGATTCGCCAAACCCTTCTAAAGCCCATTTAGTGCCATGGTATAATGAATATAAGGGGAATGTAATGAGACCACCCATGGAGGTAATATTGATAATGGTTCCATTTTTCTTTTTGCGAAAATAAGGTAGTATTTCACGGATTACATTCATCACACCAAATACATTGGTATCAAATTGTTTTTGAATTTCTTCGGGAGTGGCTTTTTCGAAAATCCCCACGGCCCCATATCCTGCATTGTTAACAATTACATCAATTTGACCAAAATCAATGATGGTTTGATCGATGGCCTTGCGTATAGAACTGGTATCCGTAACATCCAAGGCATATAATCGAAGGTTATCGGCTTTAACAAAGTCCTGGGCCTTCTCCGGGGTACGCATGGTAGCTGCAACATTCCATCCTTTGGATACAAAATAATCTACGGCCGCTTTGCCAATTCCTGTTGAACTTCCGGTAATAAGAACTGTTTTTGTCATGTTTTAATTTATATAAAAATCTATAATTCACTATCCTTAATTTAGGAATAGCCATCTGTTTGTCTATTTAAACCAGACTAACCTAAATAACAAGTCACTTTTTATGATATGCCATGGCAACCCTGATTTCGCCATAACTATATTCTTCACCCAGCAATTGTTTTACCGGACTTAATTGATCGGTTCCAATTTCAACAATCACTTTTAAAATGGCTTGTAGTTTTTTATCGGTGACAAAATCATAAACACTAAGCTCACCAGTGGTTATAAAATGACTTAAATGCCCCTCAATGGTAGTGATGGCCATGCCTCTTTCAATGGCAATTTCTTCAACCGATTTACCCTCTTTAAATAAGTCGAAACTTATTTTTTGAGTGGCTCCTTTTTCCTTTTTTTCTTGTTTCTCTTTTTTGATGCCTTCTCTTATTTCCTGAATAGTAGGCTCTGATAGCCTTTGCTGAGGTTTTAACACCTCCAGCATATCAGTACCATCCATGATACTTTGAACAATTCGTTGCGATCGATGGATATGTTCTAAATGATGAACAAAAAATGTTTTAACAATTTGCAGATCCTTTATTTTTTTCTTAACCCTCTTTTTCGTGTATAACAAAGCGATAGTTTCATCAATTCCATCTAAGATCTTTTTTATTTCCGCGCTAAAATAAGTGCCAGCAGATAATAACCTCTCGTTAATTTCCGAATAATCATTTTCTACCTTGGTTAAAAATAACCTTTGCAACTGTCCCACAAATTTATCACCTACCGACTTGAGCTGGAAACTATCTCCTTTAATTTGTGAAATTCGGGTAGGGACATCGTTTCCATCTTCTAACAATAACAACTTTTTTTGTGCCACAAACTCATCCAGTTTCCTGATGAGTTTATCCCATTGAAAACTTTTAATAATACTCTCCTGAATAAAAAGATCCTGTTTTTCTTCCAATAAATTTTCCAACGAATCCAATTGAATAATATGATCCTTGTACTTGAGAATTCTCTCATCGGTTTGTATCGCCTTTTCATGAATGGGTGAACTCAGAATTAATCCATCCAATCCTGTTAATCGGCTTAAGGCCACATATACTTGTCCAGGAGAGAAGGAATCTACGGCATCAATCACCGCCTTTTCGAACGTAAGTCCCTGGCTTTTATGAATGGTTATTGCCCAAGCCAAACGCAAGGGATATTGAGAATAAGAACCTAAAATCTCTTCTTCCAATACATCTTTATCCGGATTATATACATAACGAATATTATCCCAGGTTTCCTTTTGTAATTCGATGGATTCATCATCCGATTTGCTGGTTACGGTGATATGGTTTTCATCAATGTCCGTTATGATGCCAATTTTACCATTATAATATCGGCGATCCTCACCTTTATCATTTCGAATAAACATAACCTGAGCCCCTTTTTTTAGGCGAAGCTCCTTATCAACTGGCAAAACCTTTTCATTAAATTCGTCGGTAACGACTCCTGTAAAAATATATTCCTGCGTTTGAAGTTGGTTAAGAGCATTATTATTAATTTTTTCTGCTTTATAATTATGCGTTGTTAAAACCACTACCGAATCATTTTCATCCGGAACAAAATATGGATCGTAACGTCGGTTTAAATAATTAATATCATCTTCAGTAATATCATTTTCGCGGATACAATTTAAAACATCAATAAAACGAGATTCGCTTTGGCGATAAATTTTAGTAAGCTCCAAATAAATTGGCGGTGCTTTTTCTATCACCATGGCATCAAAAAAGAAGGGACTTCGGTAATAGGATTTTAATACATCCAATTCATCGTTCCCAACTACGGGAGGCAATTGATATAAATCGCCAATATATAAAACCTGAACTCCTCCAAATGCCTCTCTCCTATTGTTACGTAAACTCTGTAAAATAATATTCATGGCATCCAGCATATCGGCCCTTAACATTGATACCTCATCAATCACCAATAATTCCAATTCTTGCAGAATAGCTCTTTTGGCTGCGCTAAAACGAATATTTCTTAATAAACCCCGATGGGAAATAAATTTACCGGATTCCGTTTCCCCAAACTGATCTTCATCGGGAATATAAGCTCCCGGAGGAAGTTGAAAAAACGAATGAATGGTAACCCCACCTGCATTAATAGCTGCTACTCCGGTGGGAGCCACTATAGCCATTTTTTTTGTACTAGTTTCTTTAATGGATCGTAAAAAGGTTGTTTTACCTGTACCCGCCTTTCCGGTTATAAAAAGATCCTCATTGGTAAAATGGATAAACCTGGATGCCAGATCTAAAATTTTCTCTTCATCTTTCACTCAATAAAAGTAGAAAAATTATGGTGGTTAATCCGGAAATAAAGGAGGTTGTTGATAAAAACTAGCGAATCAAATTTACATTGCCCATATATTCATGAGGTAAATTAAAGATATCAATCGCCACAATTTTATAGGTATAAACACCTACCGGAAGTATTGGACCCGAATTTTGTTGGGTACCATCCCAGCCTATGGTTAAAGGATCCTGCTCTTCTTGGTGGAAGACTGCTTTTCCCCAACGATCATAAATATCCATGGTAACCTCTTTTAGGTTATAACCTTGTACCAAGAACCATTCATTTTTATCATCATTATTAGGGGAGAATGAATTCGGAATATAAATGGTATAAGTAGGTTTTACATAAAGTTCGTATGAAATGGTATCGTTACAACCATAAGTGCTGGTAACATACAACGTAACGGTATATGTACCAGTATCGGCAGGGTATTGATGAGCCGGTGCATAGGCTGTGCTTGATTGACCATCCCCAAAATCCCAAAAGAAATTCTCTCCTTGTAACGTTAAATTATGGAAGTTCACAATATTAAACATCTCATCTGGATTACCTGGATTATAACTAAATCCGGCAACCGGCTGTCCGTGCACCGAAACATAATTAGTTTTGGTAACCGACGAATCACAACCTTCGGGTGAAATAGCCGTTAAGGTAACATCATAAAGTCGGGTGGCATTGCCATAAGTAATGCTAGGATTTACTTGATTAGAGGTCACATAATTCCCAAAATTCCATAGATAAGTAAGTACCGTTCCGGTGGTTAAATTGGTAAAAGAAACGGGGAAAGGATAACAACCTTCCAAAGGCCCTCCGGTAAAATCAGGGATGGGTGTTTCACCGATATGTATCGGTTCGGTAAGGGTATCGATGCAACCTTTATCGGTAGTAAGAATTAAACTTAAGTTATAGTCTCCGGGCGTGGTATATGTATAGGTAGGTGCTGCAGCATTGCTGGTAACAACGGTTCCAAAATTCCAGGCATAGGTAGCAATGGTTCCGCTGGTGCCAGTAACACTAAAATTAGCTAACCGATCTTCGCAATTGGTTGAATTTTGTAAAGTGCCTCCTGGTTTAGGATTTATTACCACGTGGGTTTGCACGGTATCGTGGAAATTAGCTCCATCGATATAACAAGTGTACATACCACTATCTGCTACTTCCACATTAGGAATAATAGGATCTTCTAATGAAGAAGTAAATCCGTTGGGACCATGCCAATCATAAACCACGTTGGGTACATTATCAGCATAAAGTTCTAAGGTATCACCTTCACAAAGCGGACCGTTATTTCCGGCATTGGCATTGAGAATATCACAATCGGAAGAACCGGCACCTGGATTCCCAACGTTGGTCTGACTGAAGGTAACATCACTGGGTTGGTTGCTAAAATTGGTAAGTAACAATAAATAATATTCGCCAACCTGGGCACCGGGAATAGTGCAGGTTTCCTGTGCCAAACCAGAATAACTGCAATCGACGGTATTACCAGCCGTTAAATTATTGCAAGCTCCGGTTAACGATGGAAAGGGACCATAACAAATAAAATCCACATCATTTCCCTGAATACTTTCGATATAAATAACCAAACTACCCGCCTGATCAATTTGCATATAATACCAAGCCGGATTAGGTTCGGAACCCAAACAACCATAATCGGGCCCAGCCTGAGCATCTGCGGCGTTGGTATTCATCGGGAAATTATAGGTATTCTCACTGCAAAACGGAATAGCCCCTTCGCAAAGCGCATTCGCTTGCGAATAGGCCTGCAAACTGGCCATTAAAAAGATGCCAAGTAGGATTCCCTTTTTCATTAGTATTTATCCGGAGAATGAGCGTTGATAGTTTTTGCCTTGTTCAATAACTTATTTAGCTCAACCATTACATCCCCCATAGCATATAATTTTAGACTGGATAAGTACCAAATATTATTTTCATCGGGCTTGGAACAAGCCACCAAAATATCATTTTTAAAAACTAAATCCTGAAAAGTAGTTTTTTGAGTAGCCGATAAATCCTTTAGGTTAACAGCCCAAAATAATTTTGAAGGATTCTCATCAAATTGTAGAAAAGAAATATTCTCCATTTGAGAAATACTCACACCATTGGTATTGCCAAAACGATTTTGGGCAAACGAACTGCCCGATATCAGGAGTAACAATAAAAGGGTGTTTAGATACTTCATTCTTTTTTAGGGTATTACAAAACCATAGAGTGTTTAAAGCCAAAAATAGTTGCATGCCAGCTATTAAAGATAGACATTTCGCCATGCAGGTTCAACTCCCTATAAGAACTGTTGGATAAATTTATAAAAAATACTTGAAATAGAGACAGTTAACCCTCCATTTTATGTTAATTGGAGATGTTTCTAGGTCAATTTATGGGCTACTAAAATCAAGTCCATTATAAGAAGATTTCCACCTATGATATTATTGATCCGATGGGTATACAACAAGCCAAAACCATGCTGAACGAGGGCTTCGGTTAAATAATCTGCCTGGTGGCAATGGATAAAGATTTCATCACCCGACCTGCCTTTGATGTACCTGGATTGTTCATAAGCATCCTCCATGGTACTAAGGTACAAAACACCCTGAGGATGAAGGTGTTGGGCAGTATGAGCAATAAGTTATACGGCTTCTAATTTATTTAGATAAGGCAAACAAAAGGCAGCCATTATACCATCAAAGGTTTGGCTCAATTACAGGATATTGCGGATATCCGCGCATTGGAATTGGGCCTGAGGATTATTTTTTAGCCAGTTCAATCATTTGGGGAGCCAAATTAATCCCCAACAAATCATATTGAGGTTGATGCTGCAGGAGATAATGGGCCATATTTCCCGGACCGCAGGCTATATCTAAAAGCTTTGCCCTTGGATTAGGCAGGTGATCCATAAAAAAGGTCAAGCCTTCCTTATACAAGCCCACATCCATAAATTTCTCCTGATATTGTTGAGCCAATCGATTAAAAATATGGACAGCTTGTTCCGAATGATCCATGCAATAAATTTGAGTTAGGTAAAAATAGCTTATTCCTGAGTTTTAACAAGAAGTAGATATTCATTCCCAATACTCAACCAAACTGATTGATATCAATAAGAATTTTTTGGATATGGTCAATATCAACGATTTTAAGTTCAGGGGGAATTCGCTCAAATTCAATATTTGCGGGTCGGCCTTTGGTCCAAATGCCAATTTTGTTTCCATTAGGAATCCATTGCAACTTATTGGGTCCAACCATCAGAGGTATTTTTACAATACGGCCCCCAATTCCTTGAGCACCTACAATGCCAACAAATTCATCTCGTATGGTAACCCAAACTCGATAACGTTCATTGCCCAAATTAAAAGGATCTAAACTATCCCATTCATTTTTCATGGTTATGCACTGCCAAATTATATAGCAACCTCCGTTAGTCAATATAATGAATTTAGTATTCAAATAAAATGGTTGGGGACTTTGTTCATAAAATTAAAATGGACAAGATGGACCTCCGATTTGTGCATAATAGCAGGGTATTAAAAAAAATAAAAACTTCGCTTATACACCACAATTTGGATGAATTTGGTTAGTTTTATAGCGCCTATATACGAGTTATGGCTCATTTTAAAAGACGACACCGCTAAAAAAGACAAACAATAAAAACAAAATAATATGTTCGGAATAAAACACATCAAATTTGACTCAATGACTTACGTTCTGCATTTTACGAACGGAAACATTAAAAGAGAAGGACGTGGACTTTCATTTTTTTACTTTGCATCTAA
Source organism: Flavobacteriales bacterium (assembly GCA_040376605.1). Lineage (GTDB taxonomy): Bacteria > Bacteroidota > Bacteroidia > CAIKAF01 > CAIKAF01 > JANWKQ01. Next base: position 17,142 of record JBEIQI010000033.1, read on the forward strand.
TAGCTCTATTGCAGCTATTCCAATGGGAAGTAATGACTTACCTTTTATCTTTAACGAATCGACAAACGATTATCAAACGGTTAATATTCAAGGACAAATAAGCTACAAAATCAGTAATCCCAAAACCCTTGCAGACGTTTTGGACTTTACAGTAAACGACAATGGACAGTACAAAAAAAACGACATTGAAAAGCTAAATCAACGAATCATAAATGAAGCACAAACAGCAACTTCTTCATTTATTCACGAAATAAAATTGAAAGATGCCATTCGTTCAGCAAAGTCAATCGAAGAAAGAATTTTAGAAGGTCTAAAATCATCTCAAGCCATTGCAATGCTTGGAATTGATATTTTAGGAGCAAATATTTTGGGTATTCAAGCAACGCCTGAAATGTCAAGAGCTTTGGAAACTGAAACAAGAGAAAAACTGCAACAAGAAGCTGACCAAGCAATTTATGAACGTAGAAATTTTGCAGTAGAACAAGAGAGAAAAATAAAAGAAACAGAACTTAACACAGAAATTGCGGTAGAAGAAAAACAAAAGCAAATCGCTGAAAAGAAAATGGAATCCGAAGTTCAAAAATCGGACAACGACCGCAAACTGCGTGAAATGAAATTGGCAGCAGACATAGCAGTTGAGAATCAAAGAAAACTACTCATAGAACAAAAAACAGCAAATGACAAAAAAGAAGCTGAAACCCAAGGTTACGTTATAGAAACAACTTTGAAACCATACAAGGACATTGATTGGAAGACTTTAACAGCTTTGAACAACAACCCTGACCCAAAATTTAATATCTCACTTGCATTTAGAGAACTTGCCGAAAATGCAGGCAAAATTGGCAATCTTAATATTAGCCCTGAATTGTTAGACACCTTGCTTAACGACAAGAGAGAAAATAAAAAATGAGTTTTGAATACGCCATAATTGTAAAGAATAAAACAAGACTTGAATCTTTGATTGAACGCTTCAATACAAAGGCTCAAGCTAAATTTTACATTGAAAGTCTTGGTGGTAATTTTGACGATTATGAGTTAGAACACGAAATTTTTCATAACTCTTTAAACTCTTTACAAACACAACTTTCACGAGTTGTTAAAAACAAAACTGTTGAGAGAGTATATTTACCATCATTCATTTTTTCTGAAAAGAACTTAATTGTTGTAATCGGTCAAGATGGACTTGTGGCAAATACAGCTAAATACTCAAAAGGTTGCCCAATAATAGCTGTAAACCCAGATAAACAGAGATACGATGGTGTTCTTTTACCATTTGACACTTCTGACTTTGTGGGTGGCGTGGAAAATGTTTTAAGCAATCAATATCAATCTAAAACTATGCGGTTTGCAGAAGCAAAACTAAATGACGGACAAAGACTGTTGGCTTTTAACGACCTTTTCATTGGAGCATCTTCACATATTTCTGCACGTTATAAAATCTCATTTAATCAAAACACTGAAGAACATTCATCAAGCGGACTTATTATTTCTACACCAGCAGGCTCGACAGGTTGGTTAAGTTCAATTTTCAATATGGCTTATGGAGTAACAAGTATGTTCGAGAAAAATCTTAAACCTAAAAGACCAAAACTTAAAGACAACGAATTGCTTTTTGCAGTTAGAGAGCCTTTTCAAAGTATCAGAACACAGACAGGAATAACAGCAGGAATTATAAAAAACCAAAATCATTTGACAATTGAATCATTAATGCCGACAAGTGGAGTAATTTTTAGTGACGGTATAGAAACTGACTTTTTAAAATTTAATAGTGGTTCAATTGCGACCATTGGAATTGCACCTGAGACAGCCAAAATAGTAACGAAATGACAAGAAAAACGAGCCATAACATCATATTTGCAAAAGCGGGGGTTTCGTGCTTCTATGAAAGTTTAGTGCAAGTTTCAAGTTCGGTTTTTCAAATGAACATTAGTGCTAAAAATCCCCGCCTTCGCAAATATGAGAATTATGAGCAAGTTTAGATGCAACCAATCGACAATTTTTGACGTCTAATTTTAGTAAAACTTAAAATTTTAAAAATGAAAACAACACTAACTGCATTTCTTTTATTGATAA
>JBEIQI010000356.1:0-2214 GCA_040376605.1 Flavobacteriales bacterium
ATTCCGATATTTTTTTATCATCCCCAGAAAGTAAAATTTCTGGCACCTTCAAACCATTCCATTCCTCGGGTCTAGTATAAACTGGAGGGGCTAATAATCCATCTTGAAAGCTATCACTAAGGGCACTCATTTCATCCGAAATTACTCCCGGAATTAATCGAATAATGGCATCGCAAACAACAGCTGCCGCAATTTCTCCGCCAGATAGAACAAAACTGCCTATGCTTATTTCTTTCGTAACATATTTATCACGAATTCTTTGATCAATTCCTTTATAATGACCGCAAATGATAAGTAAGTTACCTGACATAGATAATTGATTGGCCAAAGGCTGATCAAATACATCCCCATCAGGTGTTAAATAAATAATTTGATCATATACGTTTTTATGAATTAATCCATCAATACAATGGGCAAGTGGTTCACAACGTATCACCATACCTCCTCCGCCACCGTATGGATAATCATCAACCTGCTTGTAGCCCCCAATACCGAATTCCCTTAACGGATGAATATGAATTTCAACCAATCCTTTTTCAATACCACGTTGAACAATGGAGTGAGTAAGCGGGCTTACAAGTAATTCTGGTAATACAGTAATGATATCTATTCTCATTTTGCAAAAATTAGCCACTTTCTAGGCTATCAATGTATCAACAAAATTAATGAATATCAGCTACAACCCCTATATTTGCCTAAATATAGTTTTAGCCATCCATGGATTTCATCAGCGAACGAATAGGTTTTACCAGAACTCCTGAAGACCTAACGGTTTATATCAAAGCCTCTAAAAAAGAGGACCAAAAAAAAATTAAGTATTTAAAGATCTGGATCATTCTCTGGGGGTTAAGTGGGTTATTATTAATCTCTCAATTTTTTGTGCCCTATACCCTCGGTCAAGCACGATTTTTTTTATTCGGTTTACTCGGCTTTTGGGGGTATTTTCTATATATAGCAATCAAGGCATATTATTTTAGGAAATACGGATTAGAGACTATTTATGTAAACAATGATAAGTTTATGATTCGAAGGGATGTTCATACTAAAAAAGGTAAACCAAAGTGGTTTAAAGCCAACGAAAAAAATCCATTCAGCGCGGTTGATGAAAAACCAGGAGGGATTAACAACTTTTTTTATACATCCTTTTGGGTAATTACGGGAGGAACGGTAGTATTTGGGGCTAAAAAAACTGAATTCAGGTTTGGATTACAATTAACCGAATTGGAAACTAACAAATTGGTTGCATTATTAAATAAAGCTATCCATGTTCAACAAACGAAGAAATCATGAGTTCTAAAAAACCATTACCCCCAAAACATGTCTACTTCAAAAGATTATTAAAATCCTTTTTAGTGGCAACCATCTACATGGCATTTTCATTATCATTAGGTGTTTTGGGTTATCATTTCTGGGGCAACATGGAGTGGATGGATGCCTTAGTCAACGCCTCTATGATACTTGGGGGAATGGGACCAGTTGATGTTGTTAAAACAGATAGTGGAAAAATTTTCACCTCCTTTTATGCCCTTTATAGTGGTATAAGTTTCTTAACTGCCTTTGCAATATTAATTGCCCCAGCGTTACATAGATTATTGCATAAATTAAAATTAGAGGTAGAGGAATGAACCGAGAACAAATGCTTCAATTAATTAATGACCATGGTTCCAAAAAATGGGATGTGGTAATTATTGGAGGAGGGGCAACCGGATTGGGTTGTGCAGTTGATGCCGCTAGTAGAGGTTATAAAACATTGTTATTAGAAAAATATGATTTTTCGAAAGGCACTTCATCTAAAGCCACAAAATTGGTTCATGGTGGGGTAAGATATTTAAAGCAAGGTAATTTTAGATTAGTCATTGAGGCATTAAAATAAAGAGGATATCTATTTAAAAACGCACCTCATCTGGTAAAAAATCTAACCTTTAATATCCCTGTTTACTCCTTTTTCGAAAAGATAATTTATTTCATTGGATTATATATTTACGAATTCCTTGCAGGAAAATATAGTTTTGGCCCTTCCAGATTACTTTCCAAGAATCATATTTTACAAGATATTCCCACCCTAAATCCTTCGGGACTTAAAGGTGGAATTGCTTATCAGGATGGTCAATTTGACGATTCAAGACTTGCAATAGATTTAATGAAAACATCTGCTGATCATGGTGGGGTTTTGATCAATTATGCAGATGTACAAGCATTTAAGAAAGATGATAG
>JBEIQI010000299.1:0-3328 GCA_040376605.1 Flavobacteriales bacterium
AATCGTTGGTAATTGATTATCCGTTACCGTTACCGTAAAGGAACAAGTAGCCGTATTAGCACTTGCATCTGTTACTCTAAAAGTATTGGTCGTTATTCCTACTGGGAAGGTAGCTCCACTTGCCGAACCGGCTATTTGAGCAGTGGTTGGAGAAGGACAATTATCCGTACCGACAGGCGCAGTATAAGTAACTGCTGCCCCACAAATTCCTGGTGTATTATTTACTGAAATATTGGCTGGACATGTAATCGCAGGCAACACATTATCTGTTACCGTTACCGTAAAGGAACAAGTAGCTGTATTAGCACTTCCATCAGTTACACTAAATGTATTGGTGGTGGTTCCTACTGGGAAGGTAGCTCCACTTGCCGAACCGGCTATTTGAGCCGTGACTGGAGATGAGCAGTTATCCGTACCAACTGGCGTTGTATACGCAACTACTGCACCACAAATGCCTGGTGTATTATTTACTGAAAGATTCGCAGGACAAGTAATGGCTGGCAATTCAGTATCAACCACCGTTACGGAGAAATTACATGTAGTCGTATTTCCACCACCTGCTGAACCTCTTAAAAAATCATCGGCGACCATCCAGGTATTTGGGACGCTGCAACCATCGGAAGTTTTTACCCTTGAAAAAGGTACTGTACCCACAGGCTCATTCAATCCTCCATAATCCTGACCCACATTGGCAAAGCCTGTATTGCTGTAAATAAATTCATATTGGCCTATCGCTTTGCTGCAGTTGCATGTTAAATGGCCTGATCTATAATAATAGGTAAAAGACCCACATGCCCCTACCGCACAATTCCCAGCACCATAAACGGATTCACATGCTTTTAGCGCCACCGTTTGATTATTGTCACCTGCTAAATGAGTAAAGTTCACACCAGGGACCCCGGTCCAACTGGTAATGGGGGTAACTGCATCAATTACTTGAAAAGTATTTACCGTAGTACCAACCGGGAAAGTAGCCCCACTTGCCAAACCAGCTGTTTGAGAGGTAATCGAACCAGAACAATCATCCGTGACAATTGGGGCAGAAAACCCAACAGTTGCACCACAAATACCAAATGTATTATTAACCGAAAAATTTGTTGGACAAGTAATTGCCGGTGGGTTATTTGAAATAACTACTGTTTGAGAAGATGTACATGGCTGAGGTGTAAATACTACACAATCATTACCTAAACTAAAACTTGTAGAATTTCTTCCTGCTAAAGTATAACCATTGGTGCCTGTTGAGTTTTCAATTCCTTGGGTATGAAGCCCTCCATCAGATGTTGAGGAGGTTGTATGAATCTCAATAACATTGGTAGTTTCAAATAACTTGATTTGGAAAGATGTCGGATTGCCTCCTAAATAGTGTTGAATATTATCGAAGCTAATACAACAAACTCTATTCGGTGCTATGCCAAATGTTTGGTAAACAATTAATCCGCCAAGAAATGGATTTAAATCTTCCCAAAAGCCCGCTATTAAATCACTAGGCGTTCCTCCAGTAGGTAAAAGCTGACCGTTGCAACAACCGCTGGGTGATGCTAAGTCAAAGCTTATAAAACCATCACTTGCTATAACAAATTGAGAATAGGTATTCCCGAAAAAACTAAAATTAAAACCGATATTGCATGCCCCGGATGTTTCATCATCCCCTAAGGTAACATAGGTTGGTGATGACATGGGAACGGAACTAAAGCTACCGGTTGCTACCGCATAGGTTAAGGTAGGCACCACATATTCAATAGTTTGAGTTCCAATTCCTGCCGCTGCGGGATCAAAAGTGGTTCCGGTAACTCCTGGACCAAAAAAGGTGCCACCCGCAGGTGATCCTACTAAAGTAGTGGCTCCATCACAAACACTATAACTTGGATTTAATCCGGTAAAGCTGCATTGCGCATATGCCTTAAAGGAAAAAGCAATACTAAGAATTGAAAAAAGTAAAAATTTACATTTCATAAGACTTGGGGTTTTTTATTAGATTCGAAAATAACAAAATAAGATGACAAAAGGGAATCCCTGGTTCAAATAAAATTATTTTGTTAAAATAAAGATTAACTGGACTGATTATAAACCTATTATACTTGAGATGAATCTCTGAATATTAAATAGAATATATTTATACAACAAAGGCGCATCATTAGATGCGCCTTTGTTCTTATGATTTTATCTCATTGACTAATAGTTATGCGTAATGATAATCTGTTTGGTAATACTAGACTTCTCATTCACAATTTGTAAGTAATAAACCGCGGCTCTTAGGTAGCTAAAGTCATAACTCTGTGTCATGTCTTTTAACTCGCCTACAAAGATTACCTGACCTAAGTTATCCATTAAACGGATCTCCGTTTTTTCTCTTGGCATATCGATCAACGATAAGTTGAAGATTCCATTCGATGGGTTTGGATATAAGGTAAACTCTATGCCTGGCTCGGTAGTTACATCCGCAGTACCTACCTCTTCTTGCATCTCCCCTGATTCGGTTAACACTTCTGTACCTTCTTCTTCTTCATTCGGTGAGATACATGCTCTGGCTGTTCCTCGTACATTGTAGTTGTATGGATTTTCGTTGCAATCGTTGTTGTTGATATTGATCGTTGCATACTTAAATCCGGTAGTGGTTGGATCGAACCTTACCACAAAACTTACACTTTGACCCGGTGCTAATACCGATAAGCCTGGTTGGGTTACCACTGTATAGTCGGCGGCATTTACTCCACTAATCGTTACTCGTGGACTGCCTGTCAAGTTCAAGTTACCCGCTCCTGTATTCTTGATCACGTAGGTTTTATTTACTTGTACGTTACAGATAGGAGTGCTACCAAAGTCGGTATAGTTCGTTAACGAATAGGTTGTAGAGCCATCGGCTATCGAGATGTTATTACCCGTTACATCCATTTCTGGAGAGGTTACCGTTACCGTTTGTGCACAAGTGCTTGTGTTGCCGCAGGCATCCGTTGCGGTCCAGATCACGGTTGTTACTCCTGCTGTGTAGGTAGTGCTTGGATGATTATTCACGATACTGGTTACTGCTCCACATCCATCGATTACTACTGGCAATGCTAAGGTAACGATGGCGGTGCAGGTAGCTCCTGCATTGATTACCACTGGGGCATTACAGGTAATCGTTGGGCCGGTTAGGTCTTGTACGTTGATGGTTTGACTTGCTGTTGAACTGTTTCCACATCCATCGGTAGCCGTCCAGGTTCTGGTGATACTATAGTTACTTGCACAGGTTCCTGGGGTGGTTACATTGCTAAACGTTAAGACTGCTCCTGAACAGTTGTCGGTGGCCGTCGGTGTGGTAAACACTGGGGTCGCAGGACAACTA
>JBEIQI010000075.1:0-11807 GCA_040376605.1 Flavobacteriales bacterium
ATGGGAATTAACTTGGGTGCATTTTTTGCTCCACTTATCTGTGGTGGACTTGGAGATACTGGCACTATGGGAGATTTTAAATGGGGCTTTTTAGCTGCTTGTATTGGAATGATCATTAGTGTGATCTCCTTCGAATTATTAAAGAAAAAATACTTAACCGGTCCTGATGGCGCAGCTATTGGAATGCCAGTAAAAAAATTAGATATAAAAAACCTATTAATAATATTAGGCTCAATCGGTCTAATATTTTTCTTGTTAAGTTTTAAGAATATGTTCAACACAGATGTTGACTTAATTGGATACTTAATTTATGGCGCCATGGTAATTGTTCCATTGGTTTTAATAACAGATAAATCATTAACCAAAGAAGAAAGATCCAGAATTGGGGTAATTTTCATCTTAGCATTTTTCGTTATTTTCTTCTGGAGTGCCTTCGAACAAGCAGGTGCATCATTAACCATCTTTGCGGATAAACAAACCGACCGACAGCTTGGTGGATGGGAAATGCCAGCCAGTTGGTTCCAATCCGTTAATCCTTTAGGAATCATAATTCTTGCACCTATTTTTACGTATTTCTGGGGCATATTAAATAAAAGAAAATTAGAACCGGCTTCGCCCATGAAAATGGCATGGGGTCTAGCCTTATTATGTTTAGGATATGTGGTAATAGCCATTGGAGTTAACGGTGTAGATAGTTCTGTAAAAATTAGCATGTGGTGGTTGTTATCCTTATATCTATTGCATACCATGGGTGAACTTTGTTTATCACCTATCGGATTGTCTATGGTATCAAAATTAGCACCTGCACGTTTTGCATCCTTATTAATGGGAACATGGTTTTTGGCCAATGCGGCGGCTAACAAATTTGCGGGAACTTTAAGTGCATTGATCCCAGGCGGTGCAGATGGTAAAACCGCTACTTCATTTGTTGGAATTCAAATTACCAACTTAAATGAGTTCTTTACATTATTTATCATTATGACAGGAATTGCCGCTGTGTTATTATTTGTAATGAGTGGTCTTTTAAGAAAAATGATGCACGGCATTCGCTAATCATTATATCCTACAGATCTTATGAGCACAGCCGAAGAACAACTAGCCCAGATCCAGAATTTTAAGGGTAAATACCCCAAGCAATTATGGTATTTATTCCTTTCAGAAATGTGGGAAAGGTTTTGTTTCTACGGAATGCGGGGGATGCTTTTTGTGTTCATGGTTTCACAATTGGCTATTGATGAAAAAAATGCAAATCTTAAATATGGCGCTATTCAAGCGTTTGTTTATGCATTTACTTTTGTAGGTGGATTGTTTGCCGATAAGATTCTTGGATTCAGAAAATCCCTTTTTTGGGGAGGACTGCTCATGATCATTGGTAGTTTCATCATTGCCGTATCTCCTGCAGAATTTTTCTACCTCGGTATTTGTTTTAATATAATTGGCACTGGTTTCTTTAAACCTAATATATCAACCATGGTTGGAGCCTTATATAAAGATGGGGATCCAAGAAGAGATGCTGGCTTTGGTTTATTTTATTCAGGTATCAACTTTGGGGCATTTTTGGGTGGTATCATGATGATTTGGTTAGGGAAGAATTATTCGTGGAGTCTTGCATTTGGTTCTGCAGGCGTTGTGATGTGTATTAGCCTAGCCATATTCGCTTTTACCCAAAAAACAATGGGACCCATTGGGTTATCTCCCCTAAAATCCAGCCTTCCGAAATCCAAAAAGAAAATGCTGGAAATAGGCACCTATGTTGGTTCACTGCTGGTTATACCCCTCATTATTGAAATGGTTAAAAATACAGCCTATACCGATATGTTTATGTATATCATAGGTCCGGTAACTCTTATTTATTTATTCATTGAAATGAATAAATACTCGAAACCTGAAAAAAGGAAATTATATGCTGCCCTTATTTTTATATTTTTCTCCATTATTTTCTGGGCATTTTTTGAGCAAAGCGGTGGTTCATTAAGCGCCTTTGCACTTAATAATTTACATGATAAATTGTTGGGAATTACCATTGATCCCAATGTTTTGAATAATTCGGCTAATTCTATATTCGTTATCATATTTAGTCCAATTGCCGGTATTCTTTGGTTGTGGCTAAGCAAAAGAAAGTTAGAACCCAATTCAGGTGTAAAATTTGGATTAGGTTTTTTATTCCTTGCAGCAGCATTTTATTTGTTCTATGCTACTGTTTTTGGAAAAGATGAAACCGGTAAAACCACCTTGGATGTATTTACTGCGGCCTATCTTGTAATGACGTTTGGAGAGCTTTGCCTATCTCCCATAGGTTTATCTTTAATGACCAAACTATCCCCCATGAAAATGCAGGGCCTGATGATGGGTATGTGGTTTTTAGCAAGTGCATATGGTCAATATGTTGCAGGTTTGTTAGGAGCGAATATGAGTGTACCAGGCGAAAATGCAACGGCTATGGAAAAGCTCATCTCTTATACTAATGGCTATCAGCAATTAGGCTTGTATGCAGCCATTGCAGGAATAGTATTATTGGCCTTAACACCAGTTATTAAAAAATTAATGCAAGGCTAAAAATAAAGTCGCCCTATCTATTTAAATAATCAACAAAAAGCAACTCCATTGAGTTGCTTTTTTTACATTTACCTTATGAATACATCTACCAGAAAACATCCTATGGGATTGCCCTTCCTATTTCTTTCTGAAATGTGGGAAAGATTTGGGTATTATTTGATGATCGGAATTTTTACACTCTATTTAAAAGATGTAAAGGCCGGGTTTGGAATGACCGAAGCAGAGGCATCGGATTTATATGGTACTTTTATTGCCCTTGTTTTTCTTACTCCATTTATAGGTGGACTTCTGGCGGATAGGTTATTGGGCTACAGGAAATCAATAGTAATCGGGGGAGTTCTTATGGGTATGGGTTATTGTCTAATGGCAGTTCATGACTTAAACATGCTTTATCTTTCCATGTTTCTTGTGATTGTTGGCAATGGTTTTTTTAAGCCAAACATTTCTACTTTATTAGGGAACTTGTATAATGATCCACAATATAAATCCCGAAAAGATGATGGATATAATATCTTTTACATGGGTATTAATGTAGGTGCATTTATTTGTAATTTTTTTGGTGCCGCATTATATAATTTATTTGGTTGGGGTGAAGCGTTTATCGCCGCTGGTATAGGTATGTTTTTAGGCATCATTATTTTTTTAATCGGAACCAAACATTACAAACACGCGGATGTGCTTAAACCCGCTAAGAAGGAAGATATGTCGCTTGGCAAAATTGCCTTGGTGATTTTAATTCCGGCGGTGCTTTTTGGTATTATTGGATTTAATTTAGATCCTAATATCATCGGTTTAAACTCATCCTCTACCAATGCATTTATTTTTGCATGTATTCCGGTAGTTATATTTTATGCATCTATTTTAATGAGGGCCAATAAAGATGAAAAGAAACCGATAGCTGCCATGCTAGCCATTTTTTTCGTAGTGATTGCCTTTTGGGCTGTGTTTAAACAAAACGGATCAACCTTAAGTACTTGGGCTGATAGATTTACAGACAAACAAGTTCCTGCGGCAATTCAAAAACCAATGGCTACTTTGCAATTATCTCAAACACTTACGTTAACTAAAGATTCCGTAGCTAAATATGATCATCTTTTTAGAGTTCAAAAGGTAAACGGAAAAATTGTAAAGGAATTTAATTATCATCCTTATTTTAAAAATCTCGAAAAAAGCAAATGGCCCAGCGAAGGTGGACAAATACAAGTATTCACCTCAAATTTATATCAGTCGGTGAATCCAGGGTGGGTAATTATACTTACCCCTTTAGTTGTTGCCTTTTTTGCCTTTCTACGTAAACGTGGTTGGGAGCCCAGTACTCCGGCTAAAATTGCTTGGGGCTTAATTATTACGGCATTATCAACCTTGGTAATGGTTGCAGCTGTTTATGCATGTAACAATGGCCAAATAAAAGCATCAAGCTGGTGGTTCATTGGATCGTATGGTGTAATTACCATTGGTGAATTATTCCTGAGCCCTATGGGTCTTTCATTAGTGTCTAAATTAAGCCCTCCCCGCTTAACCGCTTTAATGATGGGTGGATGGTTTTTAGCCACTTCCATCGGAAATAAATTAAGTGGTGTTTTATCCAGTATGTGGGATAAATATGAATTTAAAGCAGGATTTTTCTGGGTTAATTTTTTCCTTCTAACAGCCGCAGCAATTATTATTATTGCCATGTTAAAATGGCTCAATAAAATTTTTAAACAATACTCAGTTTAACTTAATGGAAATCCAATCAATTAAAATTTCGGAATTAACAGAAAATCAAATTCTGGATTTTGGAGAGGTGGTTTTAGGTGATAATGATATTATCCAATATTCGTTAACTCACGATCCAATACCCTTTCATATAGATAAAGAATTTGCCGAAAAATCTCACTTTAAAGGTTTAATTGCAAGTGGTCCTCATCTCTTCCATATTTTTTATACCAGAGAATGGATACCACGTTTTAAAAATACGGTTTACGCAGGAAGAGGGGTAACTAATTGGATGATGGAACGACCGGTTTATGCCAATGCTACATCTTATTGCAAATGCCATGTAAAAAAAATAGATCCCAAACCTGAAAGGGGTTTTAACGTTATCCACTGGTATTTTGAATTTACCAATGAAAAAAATGAATTATTGCAAGCCTTAGATCTTATCGTTTTACATTATTTAGAAATATGAAAACAGTCTTAATAACAGGTGCTACTTCAGGAATTGGAAAGGTTACAGCAAGAACGCTTGCTAAACAAGATTATCAATTGGTAATTGTAGGAAGAACCAAGGATAAAACAGAACAATGTGTAGAGGACATTAAAAATGAAACCGCAAATCCAAATATTCATTATTTATTAGGGGATCTTTCTGTTTTAGATGATGCCCGCAGAATTGCCCGTGAGTTTAATGAACAATTTGAGCATTTACATATTCTCATCAATAATGCAGGTTGTGTTTATCAAACCAGGGAATTAACCAAAGAGGGTTACGAAAAAACTTTGGCAACCAATCATCTTTCGCATTTCATTATTACCAATATGTTGCTGGATAAAATGAAAAAGTCGGCACCTGCACGAATTATTAATGTTGCCAGCATTGCTCATTTTGATGCAAGATGGAATCCGGACGATATTCATTTGCAAAAAAAATATCATGTTTTATGGTCGTATAGTAATTCTAAATTATACAATATTTGGTTCTCTAATTATTTGGCAGATAAGTTAAAAGATGATAGGATCACTGTAAATAGCTTGCATCCTGGTGTAGTAAAAACTAAAATTGGAAACAAAAATACTGGTTGGTTTGGTGGATTTGTTTGGAATGCATTTACCGCATTAAAAGGGATTAGCGAAGAGGCAGGTGCCAAAACAAGTATTTATTTAGCCACTTCTGCTGAAGTTGAAAATATAACCGGAAAATATTTTGATAAATGTAAAGCTGTTTCTACCTCTAAATTAGCTGAGGATTTTAATGCCGCCGAACAGCTTTGGAAAATGAGTATAGAAATGACGAAGTGATGATGCAGCAGCGATGCGAAGGGGAAGCACCTCAGCTAACAGCTGAGTGCCGACAGCCCGCAGCGTAGCGAAGCTGCCAAAAAATAAAAAATATGAACGACTACTTTTCTTTTGCCTTGCTATGCTTTACTGCTTTTATTACCATTATTAATCCCATTAGCACTTTGCCGGTATTTTTATCAATGACAGCCAACTTCGACAGGCAACGGAGAACGGTTACTGCCAAACGTGCCGTGATAACCGCCTTTATTGCGATGGTGTTTTTTGCCTTTACGGGGAAATTTATTTTTGACTTTTTCCATATTACTGCCAATGGATTTAGAGTGGCTGGTGGAATTCTTTTTTTTATAATGGGTTTTGAAATGCTTGGTGCTCGTATTTCTAGAGATAAAATAACCAAAAAAGAAATGAAAAATGAAGGGGACGATATTTCTATTACGCCACTTGGAATACCGATGATTTGTGGACCTGGTGCCATCACCAATTCAATATTAATGATGGACAATGCAAACGGTTGGGATAAAAAAGGTATTCTAATTTTGGTTATGTTGGTGGTTTGCCTTATTATGTTGTTTACTTTATTAGGAGGAGCCAGATTGGTTAAATTTATTGGGGATACCGGAATGAAAGTAATGATGAGAATTATGGGTTTAATACTGATGGTAATAGCTGTTGAATTTTTCTTTTCCGGATTAAAACCCATTGTTAGAAATATTTTATATAACTCGCCATTATGAAAAATGTTTGGGCACTAACCGATGGAAAAAAAAATTATTCCATCAACGAAAAAATCTGGATAGGTGAAGACCTGGATATATTAAATATCAAATCACCTTTTGATAAAAATTTCCTTTTCTATACAGATCACGATTATCAAGGATTGTGGAAGTACAATCCCCAACTACCTATATTCGAAAAGAAAAACATTATCAGTTTCGGGGAGGGATTTACTCCGATTGTGAATGAAAACTGGTTCGGCAAAACTGTAGAGTTAAAATTAGAATTCCTCTTTCCAACAGGATCGTATAAGGATAGAGGAGCAACGGTTTTGTTAAGTAAAATAAAAGAATTAGGCATTAAAAAAATAATTGAAGATTCATCAGGAAATGCCGGTTGTGCCATTGCAGCCTATGCCGCCAAAGGGGGGATTTTAGCAGAAATTTATGTTTCTTCAAACGCCTCGCCTGCGAAAATTAAACAAATGAGAGGTTATGGTGCAAAGGTTATAGAAATTAATGGGACCAGAGAAGATGTTGCAACCGCCGCATTGGAAGCATCAAAAAACGAATATTACGCAAGCCATTCTTATAATCCATTTTTCTTTGAAGGCACTAAAACCTTTGCTTATGAAATTTGGGAGCAATGTAAAAATTTACCAGATGAAATTATTTTTCCTGTTGGGAATGGTACCTTAATTATTGGTGCCTATATTGGATTCTCGGAATTAAAAGCAGCCGGTTTAATTGAAAAAATTCCTGCTTTGTCAATAGCCCAAGCCAGGAATTGCCCCGCATTAATTGAAGGAGCAGAAATAATATTTCAACCTACTGTTGCTGAAGGAATTGCAGTTAAAAACCCAATCCGGAAGACATGGATTCAGCAAATCCGACATCTCACCGGTGGGAGCTATTACCCTGTAAATGATGACGATATATTAAAAGAACACCATCGCTTATTTTCCACAGGCTACTTTGTTGAATTAACCTCCGCTGTGGCCACAGCCGCTATTCCACAGTCATTACATGTTAACATCATGGTACCCTTAACCGGCCATGGCTTGAAAAACTCATAAATTATTAGTAATATTGCTAATAAGATTAGCGTGATGAATATTTAAATAATCAAACACCCATCTTTGTGAAATTCAAGACCTTATATTTAATTATTGCCGGACTTTTTATTTTTTTACAAATAGGAAACGGCTACTCACAACTTACCTTTCAAAAAACTTATGGTGGACCTGCAAATGATGCGGCAGAAGCTATCCATGCAATAACCGGTGGTGGATATATTATCTCGGGAAATACCCAAAGCTATGGAACCCAAGGCGCCGGTGGAAATGGTAATGAGGACAACAAGGATATGTTCACTGTTAAATGTGATGCTGCTGGACAAATTCAGTGGAGTAGAACTTCAGGCATCGTTAATAATAGAGAAGAAGGCAGGTATGTAGCTCCTACCACCGATGGTGGTTTTGTAATTGGTGGACGAACCTACAATGCCACCTTTAACGATGATTGGTATATTCAGAAATTTGATGGTGTTGGAACAGGTGTCTTTAATACAAACTTTGGAAAAACTGGTGGATTTGCTAGCGTAGATGATGAAATGTTTAAAGCCATACAGGTCAATCCATCTACAACTCCCGGTGAAAACTTTGGGATGGTTGGGTGGACAACCAATTATCGAATCATAGATGATAGGGATCTTTCTTTTGGAATTTATAATACTACTACCTCTAGTTTAGTCGCCAATTTACATTTTGGCACAACCGCTGGAACAGTTGTTGAATCTGCCAAGGATTTTATCGAAGAATCACCAACCGTATATTCCATGTTTGGATGGAGTGATGGTTTTGCCGGTGGCGCAGGTAGAAATTTTCTTTTGGTTAGAATGAACTATACTCCTCCGGTAATTATACCACCTACACCTGCATCACTTGCGGTTAGTTCATATAAATCATTTGGAGGAAATGGTGCGGATGAGGCTACTTCTTATTTTAAAACCGCCGATGGTGGTTATATCATGTGTGGTTTTACAACAAGTTTTGGCTCTGGAAGTAATGATATTTTCCTTATTAAAGTGGGTGCTCCACCAACCATGACTGTGGAATGGTCAAGAGCAATTGGAGGTGCTGGGGATGACCGAGGCTATATGGTAAAACAATTATCAGATGGAACTTATATTGTAGTTGGTACCACTGCATCTTATGGTGCTGGAAGTAATGACATGATTGCTGTAAAATTAAATTCATCTGGAAATTTAACCTGGGCTAAATGTTATGGAAGTACAGGTAGTGATGAAGGAAGGTCAATGGCAGTAAGATCCGATGGCGGTTTTTATTTTGCTGGATGGTGTGATCCTCCGATATCAGCCGCCAACAGAGATATGTATGTTGTTTCTACCAATTCTACAGGATATAGCGGAGGTTGTAACGAAACAACGATTACACCTACCGTAACCGTGGTTCCTATTGCTAGTATTTTAACTTCTACAACAGGAGGCGCATCATCCGGAATTGCATTGGATAGATTTGCAAAAGGATATTCAACTTCAAGTCCGGCTGCCACCTTAACATGCAGATGTACTAACTACCTCCCAAACAAAGAAATTACCGGAGCTACTCAGGTTTGTCGAAATTCGGCGAACGTAAACTATTATTTTAATCCAATTCCGGGAATAACTAATTATACTTGGTCGATTACCGGGGGAACATTTGCAACTGCACCAGCAGCTACAGACACCAGTGTTAATGTTAACTTTACTAACACAAATGTGCAGATAATTGTTTCTGCATTCTTATCTCCTGCTGCGTGTAATTTTGATATTGATACTATTAATATCACCGTTGACCAAATTGCTACAGCCATTAACACAACCGATAGCTTGTTATGTGTTGGTCAATCTACCACCCTAAACGTGAATACGGTTAATAATGTAGGTGGCGTTACCTATGTTTGGAATCCTGTACTTCCTACTCCATCTGCATCTGAAGTAGTTACTCCTGGCTCAACAACTACCTATACCGTAACCGCAACCGATGGATTAACCTGCACTGCAACAGATACCATTCTTGTTACCGTATTCCCCTATCCGGTAGTTAATTTAGGTGCCAATGATACCGTTTGTAATGGTGGTCCGGTTTTGTTAAATGCAACAACCGCCGGTGGAACCTATGTATGGAATACAACAGCAACTACTCCAACTATTAATGCACCAACAACTGGCACCTATTGGGTGGACGTAACAACCAACGGTTGCACAACACGTGATAGCATTATCTTAGGTATAAGCAACGGACCAACCATTAATATTACAGGGGATGATTCTCTTTGTATTGGCCAGAATACCATACTAACAGCTAACACAAGCGGAGGAGCTGGACCGTATAATTATTTATGGGCAGGAGGGTTAGGCACGGCAAATAATATAAATGTATCACCAGTAACAACTACAACCTATACAGTAACAGTAACAGAGGCATTTGGTTGTACTAATACCGAAACGCAGCTAGTAAGTGTATTCTCGTATCCAATCGTTGATTTGGGACCTGATAGTGGAATTTGCAACGGGGTAGTTCCGTTTGTACTATTGGATGCCCAAAATTCCGGTGCTGGTTTTAACTGGTCTAATTCGGCAAGTACCCAAACTATTAATGTAAATACAAGTGGTATTTATTGGGTTGATGTAACCCTTAATGGATGTACAACGCGGGATTCGGTTCAAGTTATATTTAGTACTGCACTGGCATCCGGATTTACAGGGACAACGACCATCTGCGATGGTTTCAGCACCACCCTAACCGGAAATGGAACCGGCGGAACATCCCCCTATAGCTATACATGGAGTGATGGACCAACAACTGCTAACACAATTACGCTATCTCCTGGAAACAGTACCAATTATTCAATCATTACAGTTGACTTGGCAGGTTGTTCTGATACCGCCTTCTTTACGATTACGGTGAATCCAAATCCTGTTGTAAATCTTGGACCAGATTCAACGGGATGTTTTAATGCACCCATTACTTTATTTGCTCCCATAACCAGTGGTACCATCTTATGGTCAACAGGATCAGCAGCCACATCCATAACAGTGCCAACAGCGGGCATCATTTGGCTAGATATTACGGAAACAGGCTGTACAACCAGGGATAGTATTAATATTGGGTATTATCCGATCCCGAATGTTAATCTGGGACCCGATACTGTCATTTGCTCCATTCAAAATATTACCTTGGAAGTAACAAATATTTTTTCAACTTACCTTTGGTCAACATCGGCTACAACTCCAAGTATTAATGTTGGGCAAACAAATCTTTATTGGGTTGAGGTTACCAGTTGTGGTATAACATATACCGATAGTATTTCCGTATTTATCGACACCTTCTCTCTCTATGTAGTTTCGCTGGTACCAAATGATTGTGGTTCGAGCAATGGAGGTTTAACGGTGGGCACTAATTCGATTTATCCCACCACGTACCTATGGACTAGTGGAACATCAGGAACAAACCCTGCGTTAACTAATATAAGTGATGGAGTATATATTATTGAAGCAACAGATTCCGTTGGTTGTAGAAAAACATTGAATATTCCGGTTGTTTGCACTACACCTACTATTGTAATTACTCAATTGGTTACACCCAATGCAGACGGCAAAAATGATACTTGGATTATTCAAGGCATCAATAATTTCCCACAAGCTAAGGTAACGGTGTATAATCGTTGGGGAAATGAGGTGTACAATTCTGCACCATATAACAACGATTGGGACGGTAAATCAAATTCAGGAATAAGCTTGGGTAACGATTACTTGCCTGCAGGTACCTATTATTATGTGGTGGATATAAATGGAGATGGTTCTGATGTAAAGTCTGGTTATCTGGAATTTCAACCATAAGCATGTAAAATAATTTTATCAGGAGGTTTTACTGAACCAAATTTCCTATTTTAGCTAATCAAAAGGTTCACGAAACTTTTATCATGTCATCAAGATTTCAAAAATTCTCTTATGTTGCCAATGCGGTTTTATTCACCACGATGGCCATTCTCATCGCAATGCTTTTAAGCATAAAAGTAAAGGCTGAAAAACGACTGGATAAAGCGTCTGGTTATTTACGTGAACTAGGTGAACAATATATTGATTATGTTGTGCATGTTGAACAAACAATACCTTTAAAAACCGAAGTGACGATTACTCGTGACATTCCGGTTAATATAGATATGACTGTAAATGATTCAGTTCTCATCCAGGCAAATATTCCGGTTAGTGATAGCATTGATGTTCCGATTAATTTAAACCTCAATCAAAACATGAAAGTTGATACCAACTTTAAAGTTAATAACCGTCTTAAAGTGATGTTGTATACGGATATACCTATTAACCAAACATTCCGAATGACGATGCTTGGAAAAGGATTTCCTATTGATGTGCCTATTGAGGCCAACATTCCATTATCTCAACCGGTATATATTGAGTTTCCTGAATTACTGCAAATTACTTCCGATTTAAGAGTGCAACTTCCTGTTAGA
>JBEIQI010000008.1:0-28875 GCA_040376605.1 Flavobacteriales bacterium
AAGTTTTGAGCTCTACCATTTCTATCCCAGTTAAAAAGTGAATTACTATAATCCCAAATTTTATTTTGTGAAGCATTTACATAACCTCCAATGGTGATGAAAGTATTTTTAGCAGGATTGATATCAATTTTAGCATTTCCATTGATATATTGACGATCTGCATTTTGTCTGAAAGGTGATCTTGTAAAATCATATTGATTTAAAAATTCTGCATTTAAACGAGAACCACTTTGTCCAGCTGGTGGTAAACGTAATGGATCATTAATGATACGGTTACGAACATCATCAGTAGCTTGATACCATCCACCAAATCCAGGAGTTGCATCTTTATCATAAGCACCTTCGATGGCCAACATAAAACCGGCCAAAGGTTTACCTTCTTTACCTTTTCTTTTAATCATTGGACCACCAACTACCCCACTAAAATAATAGTGACCATAGTTATCTAAAAACTGAGAAGTTCTTCCTTCAATTGCACCAAAATAGCTGTTCGAAATATTTCTGGTGGTAATTTCAATGATACCCCCTGTAACGTCTCCGTATTTTGCAGGAACACCCCCTAAAATTGCATTAACAGATTCTGCTCCTTGACGCGGAATGGTTGAACCACCACCACGAACTTTTACACCATCAATAAATACGGTTGCACCCTGACGAGCACCACCAAAATTCCCAACTGCACCATCGCGGGTATAAACCCCAGCGGTAACATTCACAATACCTAAGGTAGTAGTTGAAGGGTTATTCATAATATCCTTTCTGTTATAAGTACCCCCTTCGGTAGTATTTCCCGGATCAATTTTAATTTTCGATTGAACAACGGTATATTCTTTAATGGTAACATCCGCTTTCATTTTTGGATAAAGCGTTGTGATACCACCCGCATTGATGCTAATGTTATTGTAAGTTAGCTGAGGCAAACCTGCACTTGAAAACTTTACGGTATAGGTACCTGCATTAATATTTTTAATCCAGTAATTACCATCGATATCGGCAGCTTGTCCGGTAACCATTTTACCATTTTCTTCAATAACAACGTTGGCAAAAGGAATGGGTGTTTTTCCATCCTCTTCGGTAACGATACCCTTTAATTCACCTGTGGTTTGAGCAAACCCCACCGCCTGAATTCCAGCCAAGAAAAATAAAATGCTTAGTAACCTTTTCATCATCTTTATCTTATTATTATTTTTTGTATGCCTAATTGTAAAATTTACAAAGTCGTAAAAGTATATATTTAAGTGTATTTAACAAATGTTTCATGTAACAAAATCAATATTCCGGTCGTCTTAAAATTTCAGCCGAAACAATGGCCTTTTTCCAATCAATATCAGCCCACTCCCCTGGCACTTCCTCTTCTACCACCACTACTGGAGCATCAAATCCTTTTCCATGTACATGATGATCAGCAAGTTGATCGTAATCCTTGGTTTCTTCATCATAACTTAACTCACTATCATATCCATAATATTTCTCCTCTTCTATCTCTTCTAACGAGGCCTCTTCTGCTGGCGTATTGAACTTAAATTCGCTGTTATCGTCCAAAGATTCAGCAGTTTTAGGGCTAGGTATAGGCCGATTGTTGCCTTTTTGCTCGTTTAGCAAACTTTGTAAGAAATCTTCTAAAGACTTGGGCTGGGTATTAGGAGCTTTCTTTTGCTGACCTGCCCCAGTGCCTTGCCCCTGGCTATTTGCCTTTCTCACCTTCTTTAAAACAGAGCTTAATACCGCTGCTCCTACAATAAGGGCGTAAATGATGATGGTATATTTGTTCATGTGCTGTTTATTACAATAACAAATGTAAAGTGGTAAATGTAATATCCCAATTACAAAAAAAGGTCTTTATCATTAAAAACCTCTCCATAATTCCTCTTCTCAAAAACCAAGTACTTGATTTTCAGATATTAATAAATTACCACTGGTTAAATTCTGTTAAGGATAAAATAAATTTAGGGGTTGTTTTCTGGGTGTTCGTTGTTCCCAAGTAGTTAATTCGTGCAGCTATTGAAGTCCAAACGGCCGCAGGAAAGCATCCATCTGCGGTGCCGGATTTATTCATGAAGAAACTTTTGGGGATAAATGCAGGAACAGAAAATTAATTGGTCCAGCATAAAAATGATTTATCGATGCGAGTTTTTTACGTTCTTTTTGGTCTGCTTCAGATGTTTTTTCATCCTTTTGCGGGTAGCCTTGGTTTGAATATCCTGATGTCTCTTTAATGCAGACCTATCTGCTTTAGCGGACTCCTTCATCCTCTTTTTCTTTTCCCTTTTAATATTTTTTTGAGAAGTAGAAGCGTCATCCTGTGCATAAAGCTTGCCCGAATAGGCTGTATTCATAGCTAATTGAGAATAGCTAATAGAAATAACAATAATCAATGAATAAATAAAACTTCTAGAATTCATACCTACTTAATTTTTTTCTTGTTATTAGGAAGCATATTTCTTTTCATCGTCTTTTTAGTATCCTTCTTATGTTTTTTCATTCTTTTTCTGGTTGCAGGATCTTGTAAACTTAAATGACGTTTAGTCAATTTTTTTTGTGCTTTATCAAAGGCTCTTTTATTTTTTCCTTCCTTTTTTAATTCCTGCTTCTTATCCACATTACCTTCCGCCTTTTCAATATCCTTTCTTTCCTTTCGGGTTAACTTATCGTGATTCGTTTTTCTTTTATTTAGAAAATCCGTTTTCTGTAAATTGGATCTTTCTTTTTTAGATAAAAAGGGTTTGTTTTCTTTTCTTTCGAAGGCCTTATCTCTATTTTTCTCCTTATCCTTTTTCTTTAAATTAATATCATCAGCAACCGCTGTATTTGCTTTTGCTTTCTTTTTATCATGTACCACATCCTTATCCTCAGCATCAGCCGTTTTATCCCGTGCCTCTTTTTTGCTTCCCTTTTGCTTTTTGTCAACAGCTACAGCAGTATTTTCTTTGGCTTTCTTTTTATTTTTAACTACTTTATCATCTGCCGGAGCAGAGGTATTTTCACGTGCTTTTTTTAGTTGGTGTTTAACGTCCTTATCCTCAGCAACCGCCGTATTATTGGCTGCCTTTTTTTTATTCC
This sequence comes from Flavobacteriales bacterium, assembly GCA_040376605.1. GTDB lineage: Bacteria > Bacteroidota > Bacteroidia > CAIKAF01 > CAIKAF01 > JANWKQ01. The sequence goes on from JBEIQI010000008.1 coordinate 3,061, forward strand.
CCTTATGCTTTTCATCCTTGGCAACCGAAGTATTATCAACTGCTTTCTTCTTATTATGTTGAACATCTTTATCAACGGCAATAGCAGTATTTTCGGTAGCCCGTTTTTTATTCTTTTTCACGTCATCATCAATAGCCACTGCGGTATTATCTATTGCCTCTTTTTTATCCTTTTTATGGTCAAAATGTATAGCGGTTGCCTTATTCTCAATTGCCTTCCGTTTGTTTACTTTTTTATCTGAATCAATGGCTAAGGCAGTATGTTCTAATGCCTTTTTTTTGTTTTTTTTTATGGACTTATCTTCTGCATTAAAAGTATTTAATCGAGCTTCTCTTTTCTTTTTTGCATTTACGGATTGTACTTCTACCTGAATGCGTTCCTTTTTATATCTCTTACCCATTTTCTGGGCAGAAACTGGAATCGTTAACAGGACCATTAACAAACTGGTTAAAATGAGATATGTAGTTTTTTTACGCAACGAAAAATGGAATTTATTTACTTCATCAGATCTTTACCGCCATTAACTACAATATTACTACTTTTTCGGCCATTAAAAAAGGTTTGAATCATTTCCGGATAAGGTGAATTTCAATTTTGGGATTATACGTAAGATCGGTCTCAAAAGATTAGATTAGATCCAATGAAAAATAAAGGTCTTAGAGGCGTAACCAACCCAGAAACAATAAAATTGATAAAACATTGTTTATATTTGACCTATATGGGCAAACAAACCTCTTTTGTTAAATTTCAACTGATCACATTATTGATGATGATCGTTGTTGGATTTAGCGGTTGCCAGCGTCAATATCCGGTAAATATTCCCTATGTGACTTTTGATTACACGATCAATATTTTCGATCCAGCCTTTGTTAATTTACAAGGGGTAGGTGGATCCGTTTATATAGAAGGTGGTTCACGGGGCATTCTTATTTATCGTGTATCCATTGAACAGTTTAATGCTTACGAAAGACATTGTACCCATGATACCGAAAATCCTTGTGGTAAGGTAAGCTTCGACAACAGCGGGATTATATTAGTTGATGATGATTGCAGTGGATCCGGTTGCGGCAGCAAATTCAATGTAATCGATGGTTCTGTTATTAACGGACCTGCCCAATACCCTTTAATTCAGTATAACACAAGTTTCGATGGTATAGCCATGTTAAGGGTGTTTAATAACTAGCTTATTAAACACTATAGGTTAATAACTAGCTCCAACTCTTGTCATCTTCCGGTTCCGTTATCCTATTTTTGTATTCTTAGCATTCAACTATGAAACCAATAACAGCCGCATTACCTATAGCCAATTGGATCTTTAGAGGATCTATTTTAATTTATCTTCTTCTATTGTATTTCGATAAAATTGTTGTAGTAAATTTTAAAAATTTTGGGGATGTAATGTATTTCGTTTACGTGCTTAGCGGATTATTGCTGTTTATTGGTGGCTTTTTATCGAAACCAACGTTAAGCATCATAACAGGCGTTTTGTTATTTCTTTGTACGATCTATTTTATGGTGACGCATCTCCCCGCGGATTTTACCAGAATTCAAATTTCTTCCTTTTTGGTTTATCTATGGCCCGCCGGGATCGGCTTATATTTTGCCGGAAGCGGAGGTTAATTGAATGGCTAAAAATGCCATAAGTCCATAACCAATTTCCAAGGCTTTTTCATCAATATCAAATGTAGAGGTATGCACAGGGGAAGTAATTCCCCTGGCAATGTTCCCTGTTCCCAGTCTATAAAAACAAGCAGGTAATTCCTGACTATAATAAGCAAAATCCTCGGCTGTCATTCTGATATCTAAGTTCTCTACATTTTGTGCTCCTAAGTATTGAGAGGCGACCTCCATGCATTGATGGGTTAACAGCTCATTATTATTTAAAACAGGATAACCCTTCTTAATTTCTAAATTCATGGCGCAATGGTAATCCTTTCCCACCTTATCGGCCAAGTTAGTAAGCATTTCATGCACCTTGTTTCTATGTCCCTCATCCAAAGTTCGCAAAGTACCTTCCACTTTTACTTCTGCGGGAATAACATTGGTAGCCCCCGGAGCCAATATTTTGCCAAAAGCAAGCACGGCCTTAGAAGTTTCCAGGGATAATATTTCGTGCAACTGATGAGCCCTCACCATAAATTCGGCTGCAGCCATGGTAGTATAATCATATTGGTGAGGTAAGGCCGCATGGCCACCTCTGCCGGTAACATTCAAATGAATTTCATCCGTAGAAGCCATATACATTCCGGGGCGAAAGCCCACCTTACCACATTCCATTTCTGGATAAACATGTTGGCCAATGATTAATTCTGCATCCGGATTTTTCAAACCCCCAGCTTCTAATAAAAGTTTTGCTCCACCAGGAAGTTTTTCTTCTCCGGGTTGAAAAATAATTTTAATGGTTCCCTCAAAATGATCTTTCATTTGATGGAGAATTATTGCGGCACCTAATAAGGCTGCTGAATGGACATCGTGCCCACAAGCATGCATAATTCCTTCGTTTTTAGATGCGTAGGAACATGTATTGGTTTCTTGAATTGGCAATGCATCTAAATCAGCCCTGAGTGCAATAGTTTTTGAAGTTGGGTTCTGACCATAAATATGTCCAATAATTCCGGTATTTACCCAACCTGTGGTATAATTAATCCCATGGCTTTTTAAAATTTGTTGAATATATTGAGAAGTATTGACCTCCTCAAAGGACAATTCGGGAAAAGCATGTAAATGTTGTCTTATTTGAACAACCGCCGGAAAAATTTCGGCGGCTAATTCTTTTATCCTTTTCTCCATCATTGGTTGGTATGACTATTTGCCAAAAAACATTTTAATGGCTACAATAACCATGAGCACCGCAAATATCTTTTTTACTATGTTTTGATCGATGTTTAAAGCCAATTTCGACCCAAAATAACCTCCAACAGCAAAAAAACCTGCAATGATTAATGCATAAGTAATATTTACATGACCCTGTTTATAGTAGTTATAAACGGCAATCCCTATGCTTAAGGGAATCATCATAACGGCCAAGGAAGTACCCTGAGCTGTTTTCTGACTAAGACCCAGCACAAAAACCATCATTGGAACCATTACAATTCCACCACCCACTCCTACCATACCACCCAAAAAACCAGCAACCAAACCCGTTAAGCCCAAGACAAGAAATGCAGATATATCCATAATGTAATGTTTAAAAGGTTCAACAAAATTACAATTAATTGCCCCGCAATCTCTACTTTAGGACCCAATTATCACCAGATATGTTAACAGTTGAAGCATTTACTTGTAACCCCTTTTCGCAAAACACTTATGTGGTTTCGAGTCAGGATAAGTCCTGTATCATCATTGATCCAGGAGTATCCAATAGTTTTGAGAGGGATCTTTTGATGAATTATATCCTGAAAAATCAACTAATTCCACAAATGATTTTCCTTACCCATACGCATATAGATCATGTTTATGGATTACATTTTGTAAAAACTCAATTCCCTGAAGTTCCTATTGTAGCGCATCAACTCGCTGAACAAGGCATAAAGTCCACAGAATTGGTGGCTAAATTGTATGGGTTGCAAGTAGACAGCCCACCGTCCATTGATCAATTTATTGATGAAGGCGAAACCATTTGTTTGGGGGATCAGCAACTATCGGTACTTTTTTGCCCGGGGCATGCACCCGACCATTTGGTCCTTTATACTGAAGAGGCCGGATTTGCCATAGTGGGAGATGTTATTTTTAATGGATCCATTGGAAGAACGGATTTACCGGGCGGCAATTATCAAACACTGATGGAATCGATCCACCAAAAAATATTGGTACTTCCTTCAGAAACAGTCATTTACTCCGGACATGGAGCAGAAACCACTATTCAGGATGAAATAAGGCATAACCCATTTTTGAAATAAGATTTTTTTTCTAATTTTATACAAATTTCAAGCGAGGCATGTTAAAAGCGATTATTGTAGACGACGAGCAAAACAGCAGGGAGAATTTAACATTCCTGTTAAAGGAGCATTGTAATGGCATTGAAATCATAGGCACTGCTGGCAGTGTATCCGAAGCAATTACGGAAATATCCGCAAAGAATCCTGATATTGTTTTTCTTGATATAGAAATTGGTGAGGGAAGCGGATTTGATGTGTTAGAAAAAATTACAGGAATGAGGGCCGAAGTAATATTTATTACAGCCTTTAATCAATATGCTGTAAAAGCGTTTAAATTTGCAGCCATCGACTATTTGTTGAAGCCAGTAGACATTCAGGAATTAAAAGATGCCGTTTTAAGAGCAGAACAAAGAATTGATGAAAATAAAATAAGCACCAAGCTGGAAAGCCTGGTTAGTAATTTGGCTGATGGAGGGAAAAAAAATAAAAAAATTGGACTCCCAGTTTCAGGTGGAATTCAATACTTTCCATTAGAACAAATCATTCGTTTACAATCTCAAAGTAACTATACCACCTTTTTTATGTCGGATGGCCGTCAGTTTCTGATAAGTAAAACTTTGAAGGAATATGAGGAATTATTGTCAGACCAAGGTTTCTCTAGAGTTCATCAGTCGCATTTGGTGAACCTTGATTTTGTTCAACAGTATCAAAAAGCCGAAGGTGGTTATGTTGTCCTATCTGATGGAACGAATATCCCTTTGTCTAAAAACTACAAGGAACATTTTATTGAATCTTTGAATAAATTCTAAGCAATAAACTTAGTTTACTCATTCATATTCCTTTCATGCTAATTGATGGTGCTTTGCGCTTGGTGCATATATTATATTTGCCCCATCGTTCATTCATCTTGTTTTCATAGTGGGAGGAAAACTTCAGGACCGGTAGTGGAATTTGCAATAATATTTCAAATCAACTTCAATCAACATATAAGCTAACCCTTACGGAAGCGATAAAGTTTGCTACCGGGCCCTCAAGGTCCATTTTTCCCAACCTTCATCGATTTAAACTAACCTATTTGCGCAATTTCAAGATGCGTAAAATGACCGACTACAAATTATTTGGAGCCCAATAAATGTCCCATTAAATTATGAAGGATTATACTTGTTTTAAAGCCAACTCAATTTAAAATTATTCCAAAAAATAGTAATTAACTTAATTTAGCTAATGCCGATGTTTGGCCCCATTCACCTAAAAAGGCCCCAATTATCGTAAGTCTAGCCATAAAAGGTCCCACATTTGAAATAAAACCGAATAACCAGCCATATTTAACCATACCAGTTCCTTAAGTTAATCCTCAAATTACCTATCTTTGCGTCCTTAAAAATTCATGCCTTGTCAAACAGAATAGTCATTATTCCTACTTATAACGAGAAAGAGAATATCGAGAAAATGATTCGAAAGGTATTTTCTTTGGAAGAATATTTCGAGGTTTTGATAGTTGATGATAGTTCACCCGATGGAACCGGTGAAATTGTAAAATCGCTTCAAAAAGAATTTGCAGGTTTACATTTACTTTCAAGGGCCGGAAAAGAAGGTTTGGGTAAAGCTTACCTTGCAGGTTTCCAATGGGCACTTGATAATAACTACGAATATATATTTGAAATGGATTGTGATTTTTCACATAATCCTGATGATTTAATCCGACTTTATCAAGCTTGTGTGGATGGTGCTGATGTTGCTATTGGATCAAGATATGTTACTGGGGTAAATGTGGTGAACTGGCCCATGAGTAGAGTGATGTTATCCTTCTTCGGATCGGTTTATGTTAGATTGATTTCAAGGATGAAAATTCACGATGCAACGGCAGGTTTTAAATGTTATAAAAGTAAAGTCCTTAACTCCATTAACTTCGATAAAATCAGGTTTAAGGGATATGGCTTTCAAATTGAAATGAAATATGTTTCGTGGAAGCTTGGGTTTAAGTTAAAAGAGGTTCCTATTATTTTTACCGACAGAACTGAAGGTACCAGTAAAATATCTAAAAACATTATTGCAGAAGCTCTTTTTGGGGTAATACGGCTGAAGTTTTCCTGTATTAAAAGGTATCAAAAGTTAACCAACTAATATTCTTAACGATTCCTCTGTTCAATTTATCAATACTTCGCATCAGTATTAGCCAATAAAAACAAAGTTCGTTTTAAATTGAACTTCCTATCTAATTAAATTAACCTGACCTCTTATAAGTTTTTCCTTTTCGAACACGGCATAAGAGTCGTAATTAATCACATAAGTATAAACACCCATAGGTGCTCTTCTATTTAAATGATCTCCGTCCCAACCTTCATTAGGATTTTCGGTGCTAAAAATTTCCTGACCCCAGCGGTTAAAAATCTTCATGCTATAAAAATTGAGTTCGTCGCAAATAACAGGTTTAAACAACTCATTTTTTTCATCATAATTTGGTGTAAATGAATTAGGAATAAAGAAGTTGCAATAACAAGTTACTTCCTTTACATCCATGGTATCCATTGCGGTACAACCCGTTTGTGAGGCAATTAAAGTAACCTCCCCCACTGTGTTAAACACCTCAAATTGAGCTGTCCCTCCAGTACTCCATAAATAAGTAGCATTAAATAAATTGGCAAAGACCTCCACATCTTCTCCAATGCAAAACCAAGCAGTATCCGGCAATAAATTCACGTTTAAATATTTTTGACCTACTACTACTGTATCATAGACATGACAATTAGCTTGCTCCATATCTACATAATAAGTGCCTGGAGCAGTTACTAAAAAGGTTTGATTGGTGCTATTATCTTGCCATAAATAGGATATACCACCGGCGCTGGCTGTAAGTAAAAGCGAATCAGGAAAACACATTAAAGTATCGTTGGGCAATCCCGCATCCGTTAAATTATAAGTGCTAACAATAGCAGTATCCGTTCCAGGGCAACCATTTACATCATACACAACCGTATAGGTTCCTGCTCCGTTTGCAGATGCAGCGGTATCTGTTGATCCATTCCACCAGGTAATGCTTCCAGCTGTTGCGCCAGAAATAGTCCATACCAAGGGATCGCCCGGACAAATTGTAGTATCATTCATCACATCTAAACTAGAAGTAGAGGTAACAACTGATACAGGAAACATGATTGAATCCGTTGAACATCCACCTTGAAATCCATAATACATGGTAGCAATATAATCGCCAGGAGTTGTATAGGTATGTGTTGCATCCCAACCAATTACCGTTGGGGAGCCATCTCCAAAATTCCAAGAAACATTAATGATGGTTGAAGTACTATCTAAAAATAAGGTAATGGTGGTATTCTGACAATCCAGACTATCTGAAAAAGACGAAAACAATGAGGTATCGTTATTAAAAACAATATTGGGTTGGGCCAGTAAATCAACCAAATTTGCACCTGCCAAATATCCGTAAGATTCATATTGGCCAAAACCATAGGTGGTAGCAATAAACGTGCTATCGCTGGTTAAGGTATGTGATCCGGCCAAAATAGTTAATGGTGCAAATGAATATGCCGGATTACCGGTTACCGGCTGATAACTGCCTGCCGCTATAGGTACTCCATCTAAAATTATTCCACCTGCAATATTTGTTGTTTTTGTAACCAGGTTGAGATAATAACTGTTGGTTAAAGGCATGGCATACGCACCAAATATGGCATCAGTTGTGGCTTGTTCAACCGGAGGAATAATGATATAAAACGGATCGGCCCCGGCAGAAAAATCATAGTCGCCACTATTGGCATATTGGGCTACCAATACTGGATTATTACTGGTTATCCATTTAGCCGGACCCGGCGTAATGAATTCCGCAAATTGTCCGGCATTTAAATTATAAGTTCCTACTCCAGCTACATTAACTATTGTTCCATTCGTATGGGCCATTACCACATAGGTATCACCCACTCGAGTGGTTAATGGAGAAATCACAAAATTTCTTCCCCATCTATTCACATCAGGAATTTGCTCGTAAATATGATCGCAACAACAAACAAATGCGGCTCCTACATTTGGAATAGAGGCACATTGATTCCCTCCAAAAACAGAGAATTTTTTACAATTGGAATTTGCTCCCACTGCCTTAATGGTTGAACCCGTTAAATCGGCCGTTGATTGAACCATGTATGTTTGCCCTTGTTGCAACGTAATGTTAATTGGCACACCTGCAGGATTACCTTGCAAAGTAGCTGCGGTTGGAATAATTTCGATATCGGTATTGTTCTCTGCAGCAACAATTAAAAATTCGGAGGCTGAACCAAATAAATTAGAAGGATTGTACACTGCCACTCTATAATTATTTCCAATAGAAGTGGTTGGATAAATCACCGTGGCATCAACCGTTGCATTCTCAACATTTGCGGCATAAACAGTAACCGGTGAGGCACTAGTGATATGTATAGATTGATTCTCGATGGCCTGATCATTAATTACCAAGGGACTATTAAATGCCGGTATGGTTACATTTAATAACACGTTGGCCGTAATGGCAAAATTCTGCGTATAACTCCCATTTGCCAAGGTAACCGTGCAAGTAGTATTAACCGGTGAGGTGATATATAACTGACCGTCAATTTGTGTTCCTGAAAAGTTCTCCAAGAAACCAAACCAGAAATCGGTACCTGCTGTTGAATATTGCGCTTGTGTTGAAAGGAAAGTAAAACTGCCTATAACAAGGGTTAATAATAGTTTTTTCATTTGGGGCGATTTATTGCACTTAAAAAGTTACTTCCATAAGATATCAAATATAGCTATTTAGTTGCATCCCAAATCAGTGAAATATGTTAAATAGAAAGCATTACAAGACCTCATATTGGTTCTAAAGTTCCGTCCACTCTTCCAACCTTCGTTTGCGGCAGGGATAGTAGTGACAGCTCCCATTGATAGGTTAACCCTTGTTGACCAATCAATGGGACTATAACGGATAGCCCGACCCGAATGGCATGGGCATAGGACATAAGGAATTGAGGGGGCCGCCCAAGAATTGATTGCCTGATTATACAGCCGAGATGAATTAGAGATTCCAACAAGATTTACATCCTCTTTTTTGTAATTTTACGGCATGCTTAAGATTGATATGCATACTCATATCCTGCCCAAGGATATTCCGGATTTTGCAAAAAAATTTGGCTATGAAGGTTTTATTCAACTACATCATCACAGGCAAGGGTATGCCCGAATGATGCAGGGAGATAAATTTTTTAGGGAAATTCATGAAAACTGCTGGGATCCTCAGGTTAGAATAGAGGAATATGCCAAATTTAAAACTCAGGTGCAGGTAGTTTGTACGATTCCGGTTATGTTTAGTTATTGGGCTAAACCGCAGGATGGGTTAGAAGTATCTCGTTTTTTAAATGATCATATTGCAGAAATTGTTGCCCTTTATCCTAAAAACTATGTTGGTTTGGGGACCTTGCCTATGCAAGATGTTGATTTAGCTATTAAGGAATTGGAGCGGTTAAAAACAGAATGTAAAATGCCGGGTATCCAAATTGGTAGTAATATCAACAACAAAAATTTAGGGGATGAAGATTTGTTCCCCATTTTTGAAGCTTGCGAACAATTGGATATGGCCGTGTTAGTTCATCCATGGGAAATGATGGGGCAACAATACATGAGCAAATATTGGCTTCCGTGGTTGGTAGGGATGCCTGCTGAAACCGCCAGAGCTGCTGCTTCGCTAATATTCAGTGGGGTAATGGAAAAACTTCCTAAACTTCGTTTTTGTTTTGCCCATGCAGGTGGAAGTTTTATTCCAACCATAGGACGGTTAGAGCATGGTTTTAATTGCAGGCCCGATTTAGTAGCTATTGATAACCCGGTGAATCCAAGAGAATATCTTGGTAAGTTTTGGGTGGATAGTGCTACGCATGATCCGGAACTATTAGAATATATTTTGAAAAAAATTGGAAGTGAAAAAATATGCCTGGGCACCGATTATCCTTTCCCATTGGGCGATTTAGAGATTGGTACGTTTATTGAACATATGAACTTAGAACCAGTAGCGATTGAAAATATGTTTAATAAATCAACACTGGAATGGCTTAAACTTGATAAAAAAGATTTTATATGAAACGTTTAATCGTTATTAGCATAAGTATCGGAATTGTATTAGTTAGTTGTATCTTTAGTTCCTGTAATAATCTGAAAAAAAAAACCAATTCTATCAAAAAAGACTCTTTAACTTGCTCCCCCATTGTTTTGGATACTGCAGGAACTTACGTAACCAGTGATCCATTTTTATTGGTAGGTGCCGAATTAAAAGGAAAATGTTTGGAGATTGAAGTTGAATATAGCGGAGGTTGTGGAGGGGATGTTTGGACCTTGGCCTGGAATGGCATGCTCATGAAATCACTCCCACCAAAGGCAAATATTTATTTGCATTTGAAGGATGAAGATGCTTGCCGTGAGGTGGTACGTAAAAAAATATCATTTGATATAAGTTCTATTTATAACAATATGGAGGTGGTGTTGTTTTTAAAAGACTTTAGAGGCGAATTGGTTTATAAGCCATAACTGGTTCTATGGAGTCTTTGGCTTCATCCTTTTTTTAATAATGAAAATCCAAAGTATAGTGGCCAATATTACTCCAATGATATTTGCAGCCATATCGTATAAATCGAAACTCCGATTGCGAAATATATGACCTTGCAGCACCTCAATTAAAACACCATATCCTGCACTGAAGATAAAAGTTATGGTAAGGTAGTGTTGACGAATCGTTTTGAATTGATACTGCAAATAGAATCCTCTCAATAAAAGCAATTGAAGGGTTCCATAAAAGAATAAATGGACCAATTTATCAAAATCAAAAAAGGGGGATGGAGGCAGTTGCTCTCCCGGAGTTGAGCAGGCAATACATATGAGTAGAATCCAAAGTATTCCACCAATATTGTATTTAAAAAACATCTAAAAAGTTTATCAAGCTCCCACCAAAGAAGAGTAGGATGCTGCATCTAATAGTTGATCCAATTCTGAGGCATTGGTTAAACGTACCTTCACCATCCAACCTTCGCCATATGGATCATGGTTTACCAATTCCGGATTTGATTCAAGCTTTGGGTTTACCTCTAATATTTCAGCACCGCATGGTAGAAACAAATCAGAAACGGTCTTTACAGCTTCCACTGTTCCAAATACTTCCTCTTTATTTAAAGTTTCACCTGCAGTTTCAATTTCTACAAACACTATATCACCAAGCTCGCCTTGAGCAAAATCTGTAATACCAATGTAAGCTACATCACCTTCTACACGAATCCATTCATGATCGTTAGAATACTTAAGTTCAGCGGGAATTTTCATAACTTATAACCAAATGTTAAATTAAGGGTACCCAAACGTACAAAAAAAAATCAAAAACTGATTTAGTTACCTAAACATTTTAGTATAAATTTTACTGAGAAAGGGTAAATCTCACACTTAAACCAGCATTGGTATTGGCTGTTGGGAATTGATTGGCAACAAATGGATTATTGATGATTTGATCAACAAATAAACGCACCATAATGGAGGTATTGATCTGATATTCAGCAAAGGCCTTAATATTAATGGCCCTTTGACCAGCAGTTACCTGCTCAATTTCAGTATCAATTTTACGAATCACGGTTGAATTATCTCTCATTCCAAAGTCGAACCGAAGATTTAAATTACTCTTGATCTCCTTGCCTCCGATTCTAAATGGCAATTTCACATCCTTTATAGTATAACCGGCACCTACTACTAACTCAAATGTATTGCTCTCTGTAACCTGACTATTAGGGAAATTAAGGGAAATATTTCTGGAAGATTTTACCTCAACACTTGCCTGCAAAGTATTATTGAATGTAAGATCCACTTTTATCAACGGATTATAACTTTCGGTCAAGGTAACTGAACTCATAAAGTATCGGCTAATAAAGTTGCCGTTATCATCCAGCTCCGTTAAGAAGAATGGATCGTTCTTAAATATATTCGGATCCTGATTATTATAAACATAGTTGGTTTGGAATCCTGCAATGTTCATGGTAGATTGATATGCATGGGTAAATACGATATTCTTGAATATCTTTTTAATAAACGGAACATCTTTTAATCCATCAAATTGTATTCTCCAGTTTGGAATAGGAATTTGAGGGAACATATCAAAACTCATATCCGTAACATCTCTACCTTGATAAGCAGAAAGGAATGAGTATAACAATACATCCTGCTGACGATTGCCATAACCCGCTTGAAAGGTTGCCAATGGATTATACGTTGATCCAGGGCTAGTATTTACCTGAGCCAAACGTCCAGATATAATTGATCTATTTGCCAAAAGTTGAGCAAAGAAATCGGAGGCAAAATTTTGTCCTATTCCACCAAATGAAGTGGCCATCATGTTGGTTGAGATAGAAAAGTTTCCAACGGTTAAAGGATTTTGAGCCCTAAAATCATCGACACTGTTTACATATCTATAATTAGCCTGATAATTCTCTGCATAGGTCCTGGTGCCAGTAATGGTTACCCTAAATCCTTTAAATGGTTCGTAGGTAGCATTGTAAGTTAGGTTGGCATTGTGCGTTCTATTAAATAAAATATTTAAAGATGAATCTTTTACTAACCAATTATCCTGAACAATTTTATTGAATAAATCAATGTCGCTGTATTGTCGTCCGAATACAAAATCGGCTCCCACTCCAGGATTATAGATATCCATTCCCAAGAGAGATGTTCCCGCTTTGTAACCCGGTAATACCGTACCATTGGTTTCGGTATAACTGACCGATAGATTCTTTAAACCAAATATAATCTTACCAATGGTTTTGGGGATTTCCGTCCACTTAAATTTCTTTTTCTCCTTTTTACCTTCAATAAAAATATCAGCATCCTTTACATCCTCCGAAGAAATAAATCGGATTCGATCTTCATCCACCACTTCTGTTTTACCTACCACCTCATGACCATCTTTAGCAATTACCTTAATGGTGATAATTTCTGTTTTTAGTTTATGTTTAATGAGTTTCTTCTTATCCTTTTTGAAATTAATATTCTCGGCACTCCACTTTACAACTTTAAATTTCTTAGGATCCGAAGTATCCGGTTTACCGTTATCCTTTTTCGGCTGTTTCCAAATCTCCTTAATTCCAGGAATTTTATTCCATAAATTAGATAAATTAAATTGGGCATTGGCCTTAAAAGTGGTTGAATTTTGCGCTACGTTGCCGAATCTCCCCTGAGTAAATTCTCCTGTTGGAGTTCTTTGCATGGTACCTGAGGTCCATTTATAATTGCCGCTATATCCAACCGATGCAGAAATCCAATCGGTAATAGGGAACTTACTAAATGGAATTTGATAATTAATATCAAAATTATGCGTGTACATAGTATTTCTACCAAAAAATTCTACCTGTGGTTTGATGGTATTATCCAAAATCATTTCAGGCTCATCAATCCGCGAATTATTGGTAGCATTAAATGTAAGGGTAACAGATTTGAATGGACTATACTGAAAATCGTAGGTACGAACCCAAGTGAAATTCTTTTTAAAGGATGGTAAAATAAGCAGATCGTAAGAGGTGGTGTTACGTAATAAAAACTCATTCTCATCGCGTTGAATATTAGCTCGTGCCGCCAATCTTTTTGGCATTAAAGTAAAGTTAAATTCTTTAATCCATTTCACCCATTTACTTTTACTCTTCATCTTTTTAAAAGGTTCCCAATACTTAACTGCAGGTGCAAATGTATAACCCAACGAACCTTTATGCTGAGTAGTATTATTTCTTACCGTTTTAATATCACGATATGTATCCTCGGTATATGAATAAGAGGCATCCCAATTTTCAATATCCCAAATATGCATTTTTTTATTCCCGTTGGTTCGGTTTTTACGCATATTGGTAATGTTGAAACTAGTTCGGGTAATCACCGTTTGCACTAGCTGTCGTAAAGAATCTTTTTGTTCCTCTGTTGCCAATAAATCGATGGATTGTGTAAACCGTACATCCGGATCTAATGGATTAAACTGTGGATTGGCAATACTGGTAGAATAACTAAAAAATATTGGGATGGTTACACCGGCTTTAGGACCAAAGAATTTACCAAATTCGAATTGAGTGGTGATATCAAAAGTGGTAGTGTTTTGTCGCGACCTTTGTAAGGGTTTTTGATCAATATTTCCGAAACCAAAAGATGTATAGGAGGCAGATGCAGTAACTTGTCCGAAATCTGCTAAATCTAATTGGGTTCGAACTTTAGCGGCCCAACCTCCTTGTTCATAATAGTCAGTTACCCTTAATTCATTAATCCATATTTGGGCTGTTTTGGGTAAGGCATCATCATCTTTTGTTCCATTTGCACCTGTTTGCCATGGATTATTTTTCTCATGCGGATTTCGAACTCCCAACATTATACTTCGAATATTGGCAATATTAGGATTACCCACAATTCTTATTCGCTGACCGTTATCCAACATTTTTTCGAAAACCAAATTAGATGGATAACCCAATGCATTTCTTTCGAGTTTAACGTTGGGTAAATCTTCTAAAACAATATTGATTTCATTATTGATTGGCCAAACGTTCTTTCGATAATTTTCATCGTCACTTGGTTTAGAAAGATTGGTAGGTTGTATTGCAGGATCGGATAATGTAAGAGGCACTTCAATTTCATAATAGTTTTCGGTGGCATCCATTCCTAAACGAACGAAAACTGAAAGATCATTACTGTCAATGGCAATATTTTGAATCTCCTCGGCATGAACCCACATTTTTAAATGTTTGTAGGATCTGAAATCGTATTCGGTGTTTTTATAAACAGCTTTTGCCTCACCATCCTGAAGGTTGGTAACATTTAATACCAATGCTTGCTCATTTAATTGAGTTAACTGTGGATTTGCCGGATCCACCTCTCTTGAAATACCCGGAGGCATGGCATAAGGGAAAGGATTTTTACCCGTATTCTCTTCGATATTTACGGTGGTAGCATTAAAGGTAGCCACATCGGAAGTTACAAATGCCGTAGGATCCCATAAGCTATTGTCGTAGGCTCTCCAATCTGCACGAACCAATTGTAAGGTGGCCAAACGAACAAAAATATCATCGGGGAAATCTGTCATCACCATTCGCATGTATCGGATGGAACGGAAATTATCGATGGTTCCTATTTGTTCTTTATCTTCTGCACGAATAGGTATTCTAAACTGAATCCATCTTACCTGCTTGGTATAATTACTATTACCACCATAAGTATATGCCTTACTTTGAGCCATTCGAATGTCGGTAATGTAGTTGGTTCCAATATCACCATCTTCTAAATCTTCGGGCTTTAAACTTATGGCATATTGATAATAACCTTCAGGTTGATCAAGGGTAAAGTTGGAATTTACATCTTCGGTATTAGGGGTTTGCTGGAAGGATTCATTGATATTTCCTGCAGGTGAATTTCTTTCTGCTCCGATATAATTTTTATATCGCTGATGAGGATAACTCTTGTTATTTAAAACTTCAGGATCATAAGCTGTACCGGTATAATGTTTGTAATTATCACCTGAAGGGTCATTCTGGGCCAAATTATAAGCAGTACTTCCAACCGGCAATAAAGATTGAACGGTGGTTACATAACTATTAAAATGGTTTAATTCTGCATTATCAATTAAACCATCATAACCCACATCCTGAGAATCTCTGGTGGCTGGATCATTATCAAAATTGCTATTAATTGGTTGTAACAGAGGAGCACGACCCCAAGCAGTGGTAACTGTTGGTCGATCCTGCGTAGGTGTAGGCAATCCATTTTCGTAACCTAACCTTCCATCCCTACAAACATCTTCGCTCATGTTACCAATTTGGATCAGGAATTTACCACCCCCGTTAGGATCTAAATTGGTATTATGCATAGTTGCATAATCGGTATCCCATGCTTTTAATGAATCTAAATCTTCGGTAAATGGATCCATCATCCAAAATTCTATATAGGCTACGTTAGCAGCATCCCAATTCGTGGTTTCCATTCGGCGCATCATGGATCCGAAATTGCTTCTTGGATTCAGCAATGCTAGCTTGGTGGTATCCGTTGGATCAATAGAAGCAGCGTCATAATTATAAGGACCTCTTTCTTTTGGATAAAACTGCAAATCCAATACTTGCTGGGTTGAAATAACCCCTAAATTAGTGGGAGGCTGATATCCAGGAAAAACTTCTCGACTATCAATTTCACGCAAGTAATTATTGATCATAATTGACTGCTTATTCTTGATAGAATTTGGGGTATAGGTATTGTTACGATAAAATAATGGATCCTGAATAAACCAGGTCATTTTTGCACGATTGAAATTGTATTTTACATCATTAAAAAAGTTTCCGTTGGGGAATAGAGGATTATCCTGAGGCACAGTTCCTAATCGCCAGAAGAAAGGATTCCGGATATCAATAGGTGTTTCTGCTCCTTCAAAATCATCGATATAAGAAATACCATTTTCACCGGTATTATCAATAACGGTATTAAATCCGGGAATTAATCCGGCTATTTCACCATTTACTTTAAAATTAGATGGGGCTTTGGTATCAATACCCGGAATTTTATCTACCAAACGAGTAATGAAATTTGATTGAGTAGAATAATTAATATCATAGCCTAACATGGTATTCGAAATCGGCTCATTACCAATATCAATTTTCTGGGTAAGGGGACGTTCATGCAAATTCATAAATGTGGCTCCCATTTGAAAATCCTTGCTGAATTTATAATCAGCATGAATACCAATCATTCGTTTTTGCTGAATATTAAACGTGGCATTATTTTCTAAGGAAATATTGATGGGTAATCCTGAATTTAAAATACTTTCATTTACAATTCTCACTTTCCCCGCAGAATAATCCACCGTATAATCAACCCCCTCCACTAATGTTTTTCCTCCAGCTGTAACCGTAACCGATCCTTGCGGCACATTAAATGCATTTAAAGAAATTTCGCTACCAGAAGCTCCTTTATAACTACCCGCTACATAAAAACGATTTTTCTCCTGATTTAATTCAGCCAATTGCTGAATCGTGGTATACAAAGAATCGAATGCATATCGCTGCACCAATGCTGGATCGGTAATGCCTCCTGCTCCAGACAAATAACTGGTGCTAAAAGGTTGTCGAACAGGAAATATAATTCTTCCATTTTGTGTTCGAATGGTTTTACCTTCAACAAAGTCGAAAAAACCATCCGCTATTTGGTCGTTTTGTTGATTCAAACGATCCAGGTTGAAAATTTTCAATAATGGAATTCCACTAATCGAACCCGCATTTGGGAAGAAATTTTGTTTCAAACCGGTTTCTGTATCCTGATAAATAATATTCAATGTAAAATCTTCCTGTCCGATGTTATATCCACCAATGCTGTAGATATTCTTCATCATCCAGTTCCAGTTGGCCTGCTTTACGTCGAGGTTAGATGCCTTTAATAATTTTACACAAAGTGCATTAGGGGCAGAAATATCCGTACCAAATTCACCTACTTGAAAGGTTTGACCACCAACGGTATATTGGTAAGCAACTCCTAAAACCTCATCCGCATTTAATGATTGATTTAATGAGACATAACCCAATACCGGGTCGAAGGTATATTCATTGGCCGCAAGCAAACGTGCATTCGCCAACTTCTCTATTTCTATACCTGGTTTAAGCTGATTAAATAAATACTGACTGGTAACATCTCTAATTTGGGCCTGATCTAATAATTGTGGATCGAAATTAGGATTCGCCTCATTGGCCGGGAATACAGATGTATTAGGGAAACTAGGCTCTCCCAGCGGAACCATCCCTACGATATTTCTTAAGTTTTCGGTTGCATTCACCCGGTTGGTTACCCAAACTTCCATACGAGTAATATAAACTGGAGAGGTTACGAATGGCAAGGTACTGTTTGCCTGATCGTATAAATTCATAAAATAATCACTCACAAAATAATGTCGGTTGGCTTCGTAATTACTACAAGCTACCTCGAATTTAGTAACCTGAGCTCCACCCTGAACCTGAATATTTTGTTTTTGCCCTTGTTGCTGACTAAATACCGAGGTTACTTCTAACTTCCCAAACCGTAATTTATTTTTGATCCCAAACAATGCCTGACTTCCCTGAATTAATGTACCTGTAAGTGGGAGGGATACGTTACCGAATTCCAATACTTGTAAGATATCATCTTCATCCCCTTCATACTTCAGGTTCATTTGGTTTTCGAAGTTGAAAACTGCTTTCGTATTAAAGTTAGCATTTAATTGAATTTTATCTCCAATCTTACCTAACAAACTCATTTGAATATTCTGGTCGAAATTAAAAGTAGCTACCGTTCGCTGCTGAACAGGAATATTAGGGTTTTCGGTTTTATTTACCCGAACACCCAAAATTAATTCAGCAGTTCCTTGAGGACGAATCTCAATTTTACTGCTTCCAAAAATATTCTTGAAGATTTCGTTATTGATATTAATCTTTGGGATAAGACTATTGGTTTCGGTACCCTGACTATTGGCTGTTTCTTTTTTCCTCCAATAATCAGCCGTGTTTTTATTGAGAATTCTTTTTTGATACTCATCAGCCCCAATGGTTTCTGTGCTGATAACAATTGAACCAATCTTTTTTACGATGGTATATTGATTGGTGGTTGGATTATAGGTAACGGTTTCAATAATATTACTAGGGGAATAATTTCCCATATGGGTAATATTGCTATTGTCAGGAAGACTATCCGGATTGATTTGTGACCATCCGTTCAAGCCCAGCATGCACAATACTCCCATGAAGGTGGCAATTCTCCAATTGCTCAATATCCTTTTCATTCCCTTGCAGTTCATTCTGAAAACTATCCTATAACCGAATTTTTTTACAAATATTTTAACGCTTGTTTAATTATTTCCTCCACCTTCAAGTCAGATCCATTCTCCTGACGCACCTTGAGTAGTATCTTTTCCACGGCTGGCTTGGTAAATCCCAATGCAACCAAAGCCAACATCGCTTCCTGATTTCCCCCCGAAGTATGAGAAAATTCCACCCCACCTAAACCAGATTTTCCCACCTTATCTTTCAAATCAACGATAATCCTTTCGGCACTTTTTGCCCCAATACCTTTAATTCTTTTTAAAGTAACCAAATCGGCACTGGCAATGGCTCGTTCAATTTCAACAGGATTTAAGGAAGAAAGAATCATCCTGGCAGTAGCGGAACCAACCCCACTTACACTGATTAATAATCGAAATAATTCTCTTTCGTGCTCCTCTGCAAACCCATATAATACATGTGCATCCTCTCGAATAGCAAGATGAGTAAGGATTTTTACCTGAGGTAAATCCTTAATTTGGGTATAGGTATGCAAGGAAATATGGGCAATATATCCAACCCCGTTGCAATCTAATACAGCATAGGTTGGGGTAATACTATCTAATTTTCCGGCCAGATGATCAATCATAAATCAAGCAAAGCTAACACCTTTTTAGGGCGTAACTAATTCATTTTAAACATTTTAAATCTAGTAAACGTTTGCTATAGGCCGTTTTTTTTGAGTTTTGGAGTGCCAAATATACTAAAATTGCCGTTCTGCAAATGATTTAAGAAGATTTTTAGGCTTGATTGACCCTCAATTTATTCTATGCTAAAACTCCAATATTGAGGCATTTGTCACCAATTTAGATGGTCGAATGACCTAGGACCCTATACACAAACAATATTGACCTCTACCTATTCGAAGTTTTTTTTAAGCTTAAACCGTTGTATTCTGCTGATGACGAAGCTGCAAAGCGGTTTTGGTGCTGCCATCGTGACTCCAACCGGGCGGCATAAAAATATACTTCAGTTTATTCATTAGGCCGGGTGCCTTTATCACGTCTTTCATTAATGCAAAATATTCATGTGAGGCAATTTTTAGCAAATTATACGTATGTATATTCGTGGTAATGCCATAAATCGCCTTTTCCTTTTCCTTCTGGAACGTTCCAAATAATCTATCCCATATGATAAAGATCCCTGCATGATTTCTATCCAAATATAATAAATTGGTACCATGATGAACCCTGTGATGGGATGGTGTATTCATAAACCACTCCAAAGGTCCTAATTTATTAATGGTTTCGGTATGCAACCAGAACTGATATATAAGGCTGATGGACATTTGCATTAATATCATTTGCGGATGAAATCCTATTAAAGGCAACCAAATCCACCATATATATTTATGGGTTAGCTCCCCCCATCCTTGCCTTAATGCAGTGGCCAAATTATAATTCTCACTGCTGTGGTGATTTACATGTCCACACCAAAACAAACGAATTTGATGACAGGAACGATGGTGCGTATAAAACGCTAAATCCTCTGCAAATAATAAAACAACCCAACTCCACCACCATTCGGGTTGAAAAGTAAAAATTCGAAGATGATCGTACACCCAAAAAAAAGCGATAAATGCCAAATACTTCATGAATACATTAATGATAGCACTGCCTATTCCCATTCCAATACTGGCAAAAGCATCTTTACCATTGTATTTAGGTAAATGCTCTAAATGCCTCACTAAAAGTTCAATAAAAATGAGAATAATAAATCCAGGAATTGCCCAGGTGATCACTGGATCCGTTTCGGCAGTATTGAAATTAATTGGTGGCAGCATGATGATCTCTGGGTTAATTACAAAGGTACAAACAGTATGCATGCAGACAAAAGTTTTCTGCAATATTCAGCAAATAACCTCCTCCTGGGTTACAATCAAAGGGTAAATGGCCTATTCAAAAGAACCGAAGGAATGGGCTCCAAAGAAAATACGATAAAATGCCCTAAAAAGACTAAATCATTAGCAAACAATTATTTAGGTTTCATTTCACCTATTCTTTAACAAAATTTTAAACTTTGGCACGATTTTTCGTATTCATATCGTACGTATGATCAGCGTTATATACAATACGGAAGAGCTTTTGCAGCAATATGATAAGTATGCTGCGACGAATCCATTTCCCCAAAGTCCAAAGGGTATTTATGATGCAGCCCGCCACATTATGAATATTAAAGGTAAGCGCATCCGCCCCTTACTTGTTTTGCATTCCTGTGATATTTTTGAAGGAAAAGTGGATAAAGCTTTAGGTGCTGCTCATGCCGTAGAGGTGTTTCACAATTTCACCCTGGTTCATGATGATATTATGGACAATGCATCCTTAAGACGAGGTGAAAAAACTGTTCATGAAATTTTTGGCAACAATGTAGCAATCCTTGCTGGTGACGTGATGCTCTCCTTAGCTTATCAATATCTGGTTGAAAATAATGAAGATTGTTTGTCGGAATTGATTAAGGTTTTTAATAAAACCGGAGTTGAGGTAATGGAAGGTCAGCAATGGGATGTGGATTTTGAAACCAGAATGGATGTAAGTGAAGAAGAATACATTCAAATGATCCAATATAAAACTTCTGTGCTTTTGGCGTGCAGTGTTAAATTGGGAGCTATCATCGCCGGTGCCAGTAAAGAAGACCAGGAAAATATGTATCAATTTGGTTTGAATCTTGGTTTAGCTTTCCAAATTAAGGATGATTATTTAGATAGTTTTGGGGATGTAGATAAAGTAGGGAAACGCATAGGTGGTGACATTCTGAACAACAAAAAAACCCTTTTGCTGATTACTGCATTAAGAAAATCTGAGGGAAAAGATAAAGAAGAGCTGCTTGCTTTATTGAATGAGCAAGATGAAAATAAAAAAATAGCTAATATTAAAACGCTATTTATTAAAATGGGAGTTAAGGAATATGCAGAAGAAAAAATGCAAACCTTATTTACCCAATCTTTACAATACTTATCTAAAGTAAATGCCGATTCGGATCGTAAGAAAAGTTTAGCCACCTTCGCAGAAAAGATCTATTATAGAGAGTTTTAAGAATAGCTGCGAAAAGGTTGATAATATCAAGCATTCATTTACTGACCCAAATCAATAGATTCAAAATTCAAGTAAGTATTATTTTCCGTATCTACTTAATGCCCATAAGGGAAATACATTTCGATAAGAAGTATAGGTAATCATACAATTAAAATTAAACACACCTGAAATTTGTTCTTGCGGGAAATCTCCCCATTCATCTTGTTTGCCAAGTAAAAACTGAATTCCTCGATCAATTACTTGTTGCTTGGGATGTTTGGCTGCCATTAGACCCAACAAAGCCCAAGCGGTATTGGTAACCTGCGATTGCGGATGCGGGACATATTTCCTTTGAACACAACTTTCAAAATGCTCTCCCCAACCACCATCTTCATTTTGAATAGAAATTAAAAATTCACATGCCTTAATAATTGAATTTCGAGTTTTGGTTTTCATACAATTTTTTTCGCCCGTGGCCAATAATCCTTCGATGCCAAACCAAGTTGCATAGGTAAAACAAATAGCCCATGAACCCATCCAGGAGCCATCTTCCCGTTGGATGGATTTTAAGAAACGATTCCCTCGTTTGATGGCTTCATCCATTTCTTCTTTCCGGAAATCCGAAAATTCTTTTCGGAATGCAGTAAGGCCTTGCAAACATGCTGAGGTACATTCAGCATAACTATAATCCAACATGATGTCACCAAAAACTTCTGCTGCGTTAAATTTTTCAATCCATTTTGGAGCACGTGTAGGTTCATAAGACGCCCAACCTCCATCCATATTTTGATAATCTAACAATAGATTAATGGAGCCTTGCAATCGTTCCTTCGTAATAGTTAATTCCTCTTTTGATAAAAGTCCGGAATGCATATACTTAATGGATGTTTTAATCCCTTCTGCCGTGCAATCTGTTATAGGCCAACCTTGGTCGGACGTTGAAAATGCCCATCCCCCTTTTCGAATAGATCTATCGAAATCCTTTCGGTTAGGAATTTCTGTTTTGATTTGTTGATCATCCATCCAACGATAAATATTTTCAGACATATCCGAAAATTCTTTATCCAATCCACCTTCCATCAGGGCCAATGCTGCAAAATTTGTATCCCAAAACTGGGAACCATTATAACCGTTCATTTTCATACCATCTTCGGCCAACCATAAATAATCAAACCAACGTTCGGTTAAATTTTTAAACTCAATACTTTCTTTACCATAAGCATGAAACATGCATAAAGCATTCATCACATGATTCACAGGACCCAAATTAATATTTGAAGTATGGTCATTTTCTGCTTTCATCTGACCCAATAAAAATTGATTGGTTGATTTCCTCCATCCCTTGAAATGAAATTTTTCGTAAATATTCATGAATGAGGTGGCCAATTTTAGTAGACCACTATGAGGTATATAAACATCCTTTTCGAAAAACTGATTTCTCGCCTTTTTCCAATTCACCTCGTTATAAGGAGTGGTATACAATTCTGTTCGAAGCTCCTGAATAAGATCTGTTGATTTTGATTTGATTTTATTTGCATAACAATACGCCATAGGCATATGCACCATGCGGGCATGACACCAATACTTGGACGGATGAAAAGGTAACCATTTCGGGAATGTCCAAATCTCAGGTAAAATTGAATTATAACCCTCCCATTCGTATACTCCTAAAACCGATAAATAAAATTTACCCCAACTTGGAATATAATTGGCCCCACCGTTTTTATGTATCCAATTTCGCGCCTTTTCAAGTGCCGGACCATTTGATGGCTCCCCTAATAAGCGAAGTGAGACATATTGTAAAACAGTCCCCAGCATCGTTGACTCCCCTTCAATATGTAACCCCCAACCCCCATCTTCATTTTGCATATTCAACATATATTGAACACATAATGATGCATGAGGCTGAGGAATGGGTGTTTGGGTGATATATGAAACAATGATCATCCCCGGCAATAAAAATAAAGGGCCTCCATAATCACCCGGCCAATGGCCATCCTGAGCTTGCAGTTGTTGATAGAATTGAAATCCCTGTCTGGCGGCCAAAAATGATTTCTCTTTCAATGTTTCCTGAGCCTCCTTGGTCCTATCCGTTTTTTGAAAAGTGTCCTTATTTAAAACGGAGGTTCTATAAATCAAATCAGCAGAATGTGCATTTTTTGTTTTATCGAAAACAAATGCTGATTTCATTTTATTTAAAAAATCAACTGCTTCAGGACGAGTCCAATCCTCCTCTTTCTGAATGATATGCTTTAAATGTTCGGGTAAGGTAAATTTCCATACCTGCCCACCTCTGGTAGATTCCAGTTTCCAACAGTTCCAATAGGGGGCCTTATCCAAAGGTATCTTATTGTATATCTTATGTTTATCTAAGGTATGGGTATCCGGCATGCAGGATTAAATTGTTAAAATATACCTAAAATGGCACAAAAATTGCACCAAAAATGAAACCTGGGTGCTTTTAACTTCCCAATGGATAAAAAATATCGAGTTATGTTGAAAGACTTATATCAATCAGCCTTATATCCAAGTGAGATTAAAGCTATGCTTAAGATCAAAATCGAAGGACAGAAGTTTGCTCCGAGTAAAGTTCCATTAAATGAATTGGCATTGGTTAATGGTGATAAGGAATTTTGTTATTCTGCATTGAATAAAGTATCCCGTTCGTTTGCAATGGTTATCCAGCAATTGCCAGAAGATTTAAAAGATGCGGTTTGTGTTTTTTATCTTGTTTTACGTGCACTTGATACGGTTGAAGATGATATGAAATTTCCCGAGGAGCAAAAATGGCCCTTATTAAGAGAGTTCCACAAAAAATCATTTGATGAAACATTTAAACTTTCAGGAGTGGGTGATCAGGACAACTATACTGTTCTACTTGAGAATTATCCTAAGGTAACCAGCGTATTTAAATCGCTACACCCATCTTATCAATTTGTTATTGCAGACATCTGCTATAAAATGGGAAATGGCATGGCCGATTTTAGCGAGAAAAAGGTAAAATCGATTGAAGATTATGATCTCTATTGCCATTACGTAGCCGGGTTGGTGGGAATAGGTTTAAGTGGGTTATTTAGTGCATCCGGATCGGAGAGCTCTACTTTGAAGGACCAACTCAAACTTTCCAACTCCATGGGATTGTTGCTTCAAAAAACCAATATCATTCGTGATTATTGTGAAGATTTGCAAGGAGATAGAGTGTTTTGGCCTTCGGATGTTTGGAAACAATATGCAGATGAACTTGATTTTTTTCATAAAAATCCAAATGATCCAAAATCATTGGCATGTTTAAATCATTTAGTTACTGATGCGCTTCGTCATGTTTCGGATGCATTAGCTTATATGAGCATTTTAAGAAATAAAAAAATATTTGGATTTTGTGCCATTCCCCAAGTGATGGCTATTGCTACTCTTGCGAAGGTTTATAACAATCCATTGGTATTTACCGAAAACGTTAAAATTCGTAAGGGGTTAGCTGCCAAATTAATGATGGAAACTCATTCGATGGAGGATGTTTACGAATATTTCGATCAATTTGCACGAGAAATTTTAAGAAAATTATCTTCGGATGATCCCAATTATAATAACACTAAAGCGCAATTAGAATTTATATTTTCAACCATTGACGAACCAAACATTTTGGTTAATAATTTATTATTAAGTCAAGAAAAGGTAACTGCTTAATATAATCATAATGGACTCATCCACCTCCAGCGAAGTTTGCATCATTGGTGCCGGAGTAGCAGGTGCTGCAATGGCTGCATATTTAGGCAAGCAAGGAAAAAAGGTAATTGTTATTGAAAAGAGTCTGGCCGAAATGGATAGAATTCTTGGTGAATTACTTCAACCGGGTGGAGTTCAAATGCTAAAAAAATTAGGACTTGAAGAAACATTAGAAAATATAGATGCTCAACCTGTTGTTGGATATGGAATGTTTTTGAATGGCGAAAATTTTCAAATTGGATATCCTACTGAAGAAAAAAACCTAACGGGTTATGGATTTAGAAACGGAAAATTTGTTCAAAATTTGCGCAGCCTCATCATGCAATTACCCAACGTTACGGTTATTGAAGGCAACGTTAAATC
>JBEIQI010000276.1:0-3780 GCA_040376605.1 Flavobacteriales bacterium
CTCCACGTTAGTATCTGCGCCTTAGTAATTTCAGTAATCATTTCGGCTAGTTTCTTTTGCTGTAACAGAAAAGAAGCAATTGGTTTTCCAAATTGAATTCTTTCTTTGGCATATCTCAAAGCAGTATCATAGCAATCTAATGCAGCTCCAATAGCTCCCCAAGAAATTCCATAACGGGCAGAATTTAAGCAACTCAAAGTCCCTCTTAGACCTCTGATATCTGGGAATATATTTTCTTTAGGAACTTTTACATTATTAAATACAAGTTCCCCAGTTGCCGAAGCTCTTAGTGACCATTTGCTATGTGTTTCCGGAGTTGTAAATCCTTCGTAACCTCTTTCAACCACCATTCCACGAATCTTTCCTTCTTCATCCTTTGCCCAAACCACAGCGATATCGGCAAACGGGGCATTAGAGATCCACATTTTAGCACCATTCAATAAATAATGATCACCCATATCTTTTATATTGGTGATCATACCACCCGGGTCAGAACCATGACTTGGTTCAGTTAACCCAAAACAACCCATCATTTCGCCGGTAGCTAATTTGGGTAAATATTTTTTCTTCTGCTCCTCTGTTCCAAAAGAATAGATAGGATACATAACTAAACTTGATTGAACGGAGGCGGTTGATCTTACTCCTGAATCACCTCTTTCCAATTCCATCATGATAATACCATAAGAGATTTGATCTAAACCTGGTCCACCATATTCGATAGGAATATATGGTCCGAATGCCCCTACTTCACCTAATCCTTTGATAATTTGATGAGGGAATTCTGATTTTTGAGCATAGTCTTCAATGATAGGCGATACATCCTTTTTAACCCAGTTACGAACGGTTTCTCTGATAAGTTTATGCTCATCAGTAAGCAATTCATCCACTTGGTAATAATCATGAAATTGAAATTTATCTACGTACATGACCTAAGATTTTACAGTTAAACATGGATTATTCAAAGTTGTTCAAACCAAATTGATAATTATAAAATCAACATGGCATCACCATAAGAGAGAAAACGATATTTTTCTTTGATAGCTTCTTTATAGGCTTCCTGTAGCAAATCCAATCCGGCAAAAGCAGCTACCATCATAAATAAGGTAGATTCTGACCTATGAAAATTAGTAATTAAACAATTCGCAATACTAAAATCGTAAGGAGGAAAAATAAACTTATTGGTCCAACCGGTATAAGGCTTCAAATGGCCATCGGTTGATACAGAGGATTCAATAGCTCTGATAACAGAAGTATCTACGGCACAAACACGTTTCTTTCTGTCGATTGCGGTATTAACAGTTTCAATGATTGATTCCGGAATATCTACTTCCTCAGAGTCCATTTTATGTTTAGTAAGGTCTTCCACTTCAACAGGGCGAAATGCTCCCAAACCAATATGTAAGGTTAACTCTGCAAAGCTCACCCCTTTAATTTCCATTCTTTTCATGAGCTCCCTGCTAAAATGCAAGCCACCTGTTGGGGCAGCTACTGCACCTTCTACACTGCCATAAATCGTTTGATATCGATCGCGGTCATCCAAGGTAGCTTCTCTTTTAATATATTTTGGAAGAGGGGTATATCCCAATTCATCTAACAACTTTCTAAAATCATTCCCATCTCCATCATAGAGGAAACGTAGGGTACGTCCACGAGAAGTAGTATTATCAATAACTTCAGCAACCAACATATCGTTGTCACCAAAATATAATTTATTACCAATACGAATCTTTCTGGCAGGGTCTACCAATACATCCCATAATTTGCTATCGTGATCGAGTTCTCTTAAAAGAAAAACTTCAATTTTAGCTCCGGTTTTTTCTTTGTTGCCGTACAATCTAGCAGGAAAGACCCTTGTATTATTGAGAATCATCACATCCCCATCATCAAAATATTTGAGGATGTCACTGAACAATTTATGTTCAATTTTACCAGTTTTGCGATTTACCACCATAAGGCGGGCTTGATCTCTTTCAGCTGCCGGTTGCTGGGCGATAAGATCTGCCGGCTCTTTGTATCTGAACTGTGAAAGCTTCATTCCGTAAGGACTATTTTAATGGGTTGCAAAAGTACAAAAAATAAGCAGTTTGCCTAGTTTTTTTTAATTAGCCCTCTAAAGTTTGTTTAAATGACTCTATGGTATAAGCATTTAGCAAGGAATATTCACCAATTCCATCCCTCTGCAAGGATGCCAGATAAGCCCCTGACTGTAAAGCCTTTCCAAGGTCATGCGCCAAAGACCGAATATAAGTCCCCTTGCTACATTTTACAACAAAGCTCAATTCATCATTCGAAATTCGATGAATCGTAAAGTCATAAATTTCAATCTTTTTAGGATTCATAACAGGAGTCTCCCCTTTTCTAGCCAGTTCATAGGCTCTTTTTCCATCAATCATCTTGGCACTAAATATGGGTGGCAATTGGTCCTGCTCACCTATAAAACTTTTAGAGGTGCTTAATAACAAATCGTCTGTAATATGATCAATGGGGTAAAAGGTATCAGGTTCTGATTCTAAATCATAGGAGGCTGTTGTAGCACCAAGCTTTATGGTTCCTGAATAAGTTTTATATTGGTTTTGAATAGATTCAATTGTTTTAGTTGCTTTTCCGGTGCACAAGATCAATAATCCGGTGGCGTAGGGATCTAAGGTTCCGGCATGACCTACCTTTACATTTTTGCCTGCCAATTTTTTTATGCTATTCTTCACCTTCTTAACTAAATCAAAAGAACTCCAATCGAAGGGTTTATCAAATAGCAGGACTTCTCCTTCCTCAAAGTTCCAATCTTTCATTATACAATGGATAAGTTATAGCCCAGGGCCGAGAGAATAAGAATGGAGAGTCCAAGAATGATTCTATAGATTCCAAAGATTTTAAAACCATACTTGGTGAGGAATGAAATAAAAAACTTAATGGCAAAAACCGCAACAACAAATGCTAGAATATTTCCCAAGGCTAGAATACTTATATCATCAGCTGAAAAGCCAACCGAAGATTGATATTTATAGGTTTTATAAAGAGTAACTACCAACATCGTGGGTACGGCCAGAAAAAAAGAAAATTCCGCGGCGGTTTTTCTGCTTAATTTTTGAGTTAATCCCCCAACAATGGTTGCTGCAGACCTTGAAACTCCCGGGACCATGGCTAAAACCTGAAAGAAGCCAATTATAATGGCCGTTTTATTGTCCACTTGCTTAATGGAATCTTCATTCCCATTAAATATTTTATCTACAAATAATAAAATAATACCACCCACCAATAATGAAATAGCCACCACCGTTACATTCTCTAATAAAGCATCCACATAATCATTCAGCAAAAACCCGATGACTCCTGCAGGCAGAAATCCCAAGAATAATTTTAAATAAAACCGGGTTGACTGAAAAAACCTTTTCCAGTATAACAGGATTACAGAAAAGATGGCTCCAAACTGAATAGAAACGGTAAACATTTTTACATACTCATCCGATTCGATGCCCATTGCACTGGAGGCAATAATCATATGTCCGGTAGAAGAGATAGGTAAAAACTCAGTAATACCTTCAACAATGGCAAGAACAATTGCCTGAAAAAAATTCATGAATGATTTATTGTTTTGGTTTTAACATAATGGCAAATACATTTACCACAAAACCTGACAATACTAAAATAGGAGCCACCGAAATTCTTGTAGAACTAAAAATTTCAGGATTAAATACGTTCGGATCATCAGATCCACCGCCGCCCATGAGAACAAATCCAACAACAATCAAAAGAGCTCCTACTGCAAATAATAGGTAATTC
>JBEIQI010000241.1:0-4780 GCA_040376605.1 Flavobacteriales bacterium
ATCACCATGACCACTAAAGGATCTAATGTATTCTACATGCGCATTGACCCTTTTAACAACACCAAAAATTTTCACTTCTGTGGCTCCAGCAGCAATTCTTCCGCCAAGTGTTGAAGGCTCACAATATCCAACCATTAATATGCTACAATTAGGATCTTCAATATGATTAAATACATGATGTTTAATTCTTCCAGCTTCCATCATTCCTGAGGCACTTATAATGATGCAAGGTTTGTCATTGTCGTTTAATGCTTTGGATTCTTCAACCGATTGAATTAGATGAAGATTTGGAAAATCAAATGGCGATTTATCCTTCTGTAGAAAAGCTTGAAATTCGGTATTGAATAATTCCAGATGGTTTCTAAAAATGCCGGTTCCCTTTGATGATAAAGGACTATCAATATACACCGGAACATTGGGAAGTTCAAATTGACTTTGTAAATAATCCAATCCATAAACAATTTCCTGCGTCCTTCCAATACTGAATGCAGGAATAATTACTTTCCCCTTTCGATCGATACAAGTTTCCTTGATGATTTTTACAATTTCTCCTAATGTATAAGCTTCATCCTCATGCAATCTATCTCCATAGGTCGATTCACAAATAATATAATCGGCTTGAGGAAATGCCTGCGGGAGTTTAAGCATACTATGGCTTTGTCTGCCGATATCCCCTGTAAAGCAAAGTCGGATAATCTTGCCATTGTCGTTAATCGAAAGATTAACAGCAGCACTGCCTAATAAATGGCCATTCTCTGTAAATTTGAGTGTGACCTCATCATTTATAATCAAGTCTTTGTAGAATGGAACGGGTACCATTAATTCAAGTGCCCTTTCAGCGTCTTCTGCATCATACAAAGGCTCTAATAATCTTTTTCCCTCTTGTTCTCTTCTCTTATTCTCATACCTTATATCGCTTTCCTGGATATGAGCACTGTCGGGTAGCATAATACCGTTTAAATCAAGGGTGGCCGGAGTACAATAAATAGGTCCAGTAAAACCTTCCTTTACGAGCTTTGGTAGCAAACCAGAATGGTCGATATGAGCATGACTTAATATAACACAATCTATTTCTGAAGGATTAAACCCAAAGTGTGCATTTTTCTTTTCAGCATCCTTCCGTCTGCCTTGGTAGAGTCCACAATCAAGCAATATTTTTACCCCCTTCGTTGTGGTTAGCAAGTGTTTACTACCTGTTACTTCTTGGGCCGCACCGTAAAAACTTAGTTTCATTAAGATTTTTTAATGGACAATATTCAATAACTGCCCTATATTTGCATACAAATTAATAAAGAATTTAATAAACAAATGATAAAATCTGCACTATTTGCCATTGTCGCTACTCTTTTAGCCTGCAAGCCTATGAATAATATTGGTATTCAAACAAATCTTCTAGCGAGTGATATCAAGTCATTCCATGATCTTACAGCCAAAGATATTGATGGAAAAGAATTTAAAATGTCGTCGTTAAAGGGAAAAAAGATAATGGTAGTGAACGTGGCTTCACATTGCGGATATACCCCTCAGTATGCTCAATTGCAAGAATTGTACAGTAAATACCAGGACAAGAACTTTATAATACTTGGATTCCCTTGTAATCAATTTATGGGTCAGGAGCCAGGCAGTAATTCAGAGATCATGGATTTTTGTCAAAAGAACTATGGTGTAACTTTTCCTATGTTCGAAAAAGTAGATGTAAAAGGACCTGACATGTGTCCGGTGTTTCAATTCTTAACTAAAAAGGAATTAAACAGTGTTGAAGATTCTGAAGTAAGTTGGAACTTTAATAAATATTTGATTGACGAAAATGGCAATTATATCAAACATTACAAAAGCGGAGTAGAACCAATGGATGCGCAAATAACCAATTGGATAGAAGGTAATTAATAATATATTATCGCAATATCGTAAAGGCCCTTAACGGAATCTTTTTTTTGAATTTAAGTGAATCACTGTTTATTCGAAATCCAATACTTAGGTATAAAGGGGGTCTTGAAATATCTCCTGTATACCATCATATATAACTAGCTTTTAGTACTTTTGCTTAATGAGTAAAAAACTTGATATACTCGCCTTTGGTGCACATCCGGATGATGTTGAACTAAGTGCTGGCGGAACTTTAATTGCCCATAAAAAAATGGGGTATTCTTTTGGTATTATTGATCTTACTCTGGGGGAGCTAGGAACAAGAGGTACGACCCAAATCAGATTAAAAGAAGCTGCTAATGCATCAAAAATCATGGGTTCATCTATTCGGGAAAATCTTAAATTCAAGGATGGGTTTTTTCAAAATGATGCCAAACACCAACTGGCTGTTATCAAAATGATTCGAAAGTACCGACCGGATGTTGTTATATGCAATTCTTTAAAAGATCGACATCCTGACCATGGAAGGGCAGGGGACTTATTGGAAGATTCATGTTTTTATGCTGGATTGGAGAAAATAAAAACAAATAATTTGCAACCTTGGAGACCTAAACAAATATTACATTACATCCAATATCAAGATTTAAAGCCTACCATTTTGGTTGATATTAGTGAGGCCATGGAACTTAAGATGAAAGCAATTAAGTCTCATAGTTCTCAATTTTATGACCCCAAATCAAAAGAACCATCAACGATGATCTCTCAACCCGAATTTTTGGAGAATGTAAAAAATAGAGCGTCTTATTATGGTCAATATATTGGAGCCAAATATGCGGAAGGTTTTATTATCAAAAAAATGATTGGATTGAAGGACCTATCAAACCTATTGTAAAGATAAGGTTCCTGCCGACCAGTAGATAGCAAAAAGCGATTTAACCACTTTTGTTTCCATCTCCTTTACTTTTATAAGGGATTCAAGATATTTCGTTTCTCTGGCATTCACCATAAAAACGGTTCCTTCACCAATTTGAAATCGAATGTTTTCGGCATCTAGTAGTGATTTGTAATTGATAAGTGCTGAATTATAAATATTCAATTGTTCTCGGAGGGCCTCATAATCGTTATAATAACTATTGATTTTATTATTTAATTCATTGGTTTTATAGCTTATTTTAAGTTCATTGTCCTGCATTTTAAACTTTGCCAAACGTAAATCACCTACTTCTTTTCTAACAAAAATGGGGAATTTAAATTGTACACCTAGTTTATAATTATTGGTGAAATACATATTGCTATTTTCATTGTAAAGGAAGTTATAACTAACATCAAGCTGAGGCAGTAATTTGTTGGTCTTTAAAGTTCTATCAATACTTAATTGTCGCTGTTTAAGTTTTAATTGACCAACTATTGGATTCTCTTGGGCAATGTTAAATAGCAATTTTTGAAGTGAATCTGAATTGAAAATATTGTTATTATACAAGCTATCATTAAGATTGGGTATAATACTATCTGTCAATTGTATGGGTGTATCATTTTCGTACCATAGGAAATTAGATAATTTTAGTTGGGCGTTTTTCAAATCATTTTTGGCACTGATTAAATTTAACAAACGGGATTGATAAACCGTAAACATCTCTAAGGTATCAATGGCTGGTTTATCTCCCAGTAAAAATTGAATTCTGGTTGATTTAAAACGATCATCTGCTAACTGAGTAGCATTCTCCATAACACTAAATTGGTAATATTTAAAAGTCCAATCCAGATACGATTGAATTGCCTCAAAATATAGATCATTAATCATGAGTTGTCTTTCGTACTCGGCAATTTCAGTATAAATTCGGGCCTGTTTTAAAGCTGCCATTCGATCGTCCATAAAGAGCCCTTTACCTAAACTAATGGAAAGCCCAGCGTAGGGGAGTCCTATATCTGGGGTCCGTTCATGTACATCAAAATAATCGCCTTGCCAATATTGATAACCTGCTTGAAATTTAATACCATACCAGGTGGGAACTTCCAATTTGGCATCTAGTAGGAACCAATAATTTTTATCACTAAAAAACTTATTATCCAAATTCGTAGATAAGGTTGGATCAAAACCTCCCCTAGAAGCAAGTTTATTGGCTTTAGCCATTTTAGTAACCAGGTCGGCTTGTTTGCTAACAGGATGATAAAGTGTTACCAATGAAAGCAGATTTTCCAGACTTAATTTATAATATTTAGTCTGATCATTCTGTAGCCATGCTGTATTGGCAAATAATATGA
The DNA here is from genome assembly GCA_040376605.1 of Flavobacteriales bacterium. Lineage (GTDB taxonomy): Bacteria > Bacteroidota > Bacteroidia > CAIKAF01 > CAIKAF01 > JANWKQ01. The sequence goes on from JBEIQI010000241.1 coordinate 4,129, forward strand.
ATACTATTAAAATGGATAATTTCTTCATCTATCGGCTATTTTTTAGTCTTGCTTTTGATAGGCTGATCCTTTTGATAAAAGTCCGGCGGGAATCCACTAATTTTTCTCCATATTTCATACCAAAGGGGAACGGTGTTCAATAAGGCAATTCCTTTTGCCCCTGATCCCACCCTCAATTGATGAGGCCAGGGTTCATCACCAGGATCTTGGGCAACTAGGATGCGATATTTCCCATTTGGACTAATATCGCTATCAATAGCAGCAACACGTCCTCCAAACGTTCCGTATGAAGCACCGGGCCATCCACTAAATACAATCGTTGGCCAACCATCAAATATAATCCTAACTTTTTTACCAATTTTCATTAAAGGAATATCAATAGGTTCTATATATAATTCAACAGCATAATTGGGATCCAAGGAAGTTATGCTTGCAATGGGTTCTCCCTGCTTAACATTTTCGCCAACACCATGTTTGTGAATTTTTACAATCTGTCCATCTTTGGGAGCAGTAACCACATAATTACCTCTTCGAATAGAATAATTTGCATATTGATTGGAAAGTTTAGATAACTCTTCTTTCGACTTAAACATATCCGAACTGGCAGATCCAATGTCCGAATCAATTTTATAAATTTTAGAATAATATTCCG
>JBEIQI010000249.1:0-4458 GCA_040376605.1 Flavobacteriales bacterium
ATAAACAACAAAAATAAAATTGCCATTCTGGCTATTGATCCAAGCAGCAGTTTAAGTAAGGGCAGTATATTGGGTGATAAAACCAGGATGGAAGAAATTAGTAAACACTCCGAAGTTTTTATTCGACCTTCCCCTACCTCGGGTAATTTAGGTGGGATAGCCAGGGCTACTAAAGAATCCATGATACTTTGTGAGGCCGCTGGATTTAATATTATAATCGTTGAAACCGTTGGAGTAGGTCAAAGCGAAATAGAGCTTCATTATTTAACGGATATATTTTTACTATTACTCATTCCGGGTGCAGGTGATGAACTTCAAGGAATAAAAAGAGGCATCATGGAAATGGCTGATCTAATTTTAGTGAATAAATCTGAAGGAGAAAATATTCATGCTGCCAATAGGTCCGTTAAACAATTAGAGAATGCTATACATTATCTAAATACCAATAAATATGGAAGAAGTTCTGAAGTCAATTCAATTTCTGCCTTAGAAAACATCGGTATTATTGATACTTGGAATTGGATATATAAACAGCTTGAACTTTGGAAATCAAACCAATCATTTCAAGAGAAAAGAAAGGACCAGGCTGTATATTGGTTTGATCAATCCTTGCATAATGGATTAAGAAATATTATTCATCAACGTCCTGATTGGCAAAAAAAATACCTTCATCTAAAAAACGAAATTGAACTTGGATCGTTGCATCCATTTATCGCGGCCGATGATTTGCTTAACCAAATTATTCGCGATAATTAAGAATAGGAGTTTTAAAAATCCCTTTCCCATTCTTTAAATCCTCATCCGTTAAGATTTTTAAAAAGCTTACTAAAGATTTTTTTTCTTGAACGGTTAAATGAAGTGGTTTGATCCATTTACTTTTTGCCCGATGATTTTTACCGCCTAAATCATAAAATTCAACCACCTCTTCTAATGTCGTAAAACTTCCATCGTGCATATAAGGAGAAGTAAATTCAATATTTCTTAAAGTAGGTGTTTTAAACTTTCCGGAATCGGCCCCCAAAGAATTAGCTCGTGCTAAACCTGGATCAATATATACCTCATACAACCCAATATTCTGTATCGAAAAATCAGTGAACAAATTTCCATTGTGACATTGACTGCATTGGGTTCGATCGCTAAAAAACAAATTCATTCCTTGTTTTTCTTCTTTACTCAAAAGAGTTGAATCCTTCGATTGCAAAAATTGGTCATACTTGCTGTTGGCAGCAATTAGGGTACGTTCATAGCAGGCAATTACATAAACAAAATGTTTTAGCTCTATTTCTTGTTTGAATATTTCTTTAAATTTTGAATGGTAAAATTTATTTTTTCGTAAGCGATAAATCATCTGTTTTAATTCTGTGCCCATTTCGGCCTCATGAAGACTGGGAGCCAATACCTGGGTTTCTAAATCCATCACCTTACCTTCTGAAAAAAAATAGGGATAGTAGGCTACGTTTACCAAGGTGGGTGAATTTCGTGTTCCCACATGGCCCATTGCACCTGCAGGGACTTTTTTTCCATCGGCAAATGCCAATTCAGGGATATGGCAGGTAGCACATGAAGTACTTGAATCATCGGATACAATCGGATCAAAAAAAAGCAATTGACCAAGGGCTACTTTTTTTTGAGTAAGTAAATTATGTTTGGGAATTATCGGGGCATTAAAACCATTAGGTATATTCAATTTAAATTCCTTATCTGGCTCATTGCCGCAAGAAATGATTAAAACCCAAAGGAGAAAAAAGCCCCATGGGCCATTTCTTTTATTCATAGAAATTACCGAATACCAAATTAGAATTTTCTTGGATAGCCATCATGGTATGATAATCAATAGACGTGGTATCGGAGGGATGTGCAAATGGATAGCTAATAAAATCGTGGCTCTCTAAAAATTTATGTACATCCATATCAATCTGAATTGTTTTTGGGGCATCGTTCATACTGAAAATAAATGTACGACTTACCAACCTGTATGAAGGATCAACACCGGTATGAAAACTGAATTGTTCGTTTACATCATTAAAATCGCCATCGGAATTAGCATCCACGCGTCCTTCCAACTTCATCCAGATATATCCTGGATTCCAACCCCAATACATATTATTGGATGCACTTAATGGATGATCAGTAGGGTATGCATAGGCCGGTATTGCTCTCGATCCATTAATGGAATTTCTACTTGAATCTACTCCAAAACCAAAGGCGATCCCATCTATCGTTCTTTTTCCAATATCACCAATAACCCAAGTATTATTGCTTAAGGATGCATCACCCAAAAAATAAGAATCATTATTGTGCAACATGTCGGCTCCTGAAGATAAAACTGGTTGGCTCATGTAAAATTTAAACAAGGTATATTGAACCGTATAACCTGCAACGGTATAATTTGTATTATAAGCTAAAGGCGAAGACCCTGCATTGATATTAAATTTTATGGAAAGGGTATTATCCTTGGTTTCCGGTTGACAAGAGGCTAACATGAGAACCAAAATAAAAAAAAGACTATATCTTTTCATGACTCAAAATTTTATATTCAAATATACCTAAAATAAAGCTAATTGTCCCGAATCTGGTCTGCTAAATAATGATAAATCATATGGTGGGATGGTTTTTCCATTGAAATACCTCTTTTTTGCAATTAAAAACATACTATTCAAACTCTCCATAAATTTTCCTTCTCCTTTCATCCGGGTACCAAAACGACTGTCATTTAAGTTCCCTGAATGAGATTGTTTAATTTGACTTAATACTCTTTCCGCTTTATCTGGCATTGCTTGTTCAATCCAATTTTGAAATATTTCTCCAATTTTTCCATTTAAACGAACCGCTGTATAAGAAGCATCCAATGCTCCATGTTCCGACGAGGCTTTTAATATTTCTGGTAGTTCATCTGTATTGATAAAGGGTATCATAGGTGCGGCCATTACACGAACTGGTATATTATTTATGGCCAACAATTCCATGGTTTCTAACCTTCTTTTGGAGGTGGCAGTGCGAGGTTCTAATAATAAACGAGTCGATTCCTTTAAGGTAGTTAAAGAAATATTTACATGAACGAGCTGAAGAGCCGCCAACTCCTTTAATATATCAAGATCCCTTTGAATCAATGCATTTTTGGTAATAACACCTACCGGATGTTTATACTCCAGCAATACTTCCAGAATTTGTCGTGTAATTTTATATTTTTTTTCTGCTGGTTGATAACAATCTGTATTGCCAGACAGCATAATAACATCCGGCTTCCATGATTTACTATTCAGTTGTTTTCGAAGTATGTTTGCAGCATTCTCTTTTACCAAAATTTTAGATTCAAAATCAATTCCGGCATTATATCCATAATATTCATGGGTATTGCGTGCATAACAATATACACATCCATGCTCACAACCTTGATAAGGATTCATAGAATACAACATGGGAATATCGGGGCTAGTTACCTTGTTGATAAGCTTTTTGGGATGTTCAATTAAATAGGTGGTTTTTTGATCAATGTCCCATTTTTCATCCAGGGCCTCAATATGCTGGGTAACATATTCCTGTTTAAGATACTTATTGCCCGATTGAATTTGGGCTCCTCTTCCTTTAATAAATTCATGATGCTTTAAACTCATATATCCGTGGCTAAATATTCTGTCAATATTGAAAACTATAAATTAGTTTTTACACAGATTTGTTTTCATCGCGTAAAAAAAAGAAATGAACAAGTTTATCAATTCATTAAGAATTAGAAGGTTGTTTTGAAAAACGATACAACCCCGGGCGACAGAAGTAGCCCGAACTGCGATTTTTTAGATGGCCTTAACGAAAACCTGCGACGAAGAAGCAGCGTTTGTAGTTTTAGTCCATTTTAAAAATTGAAGGAGGACTACTGCCAAGCACGGACAAGGCTGCCAAAACATCAATTGAGCAATTAATTAGAACTTCTTTTCTTTTTAATAAATGATTTCTTCTTTTGAAACCATGCTTCGAAAGGAATTCCGCTGACATAAACCACTTTTACAAAAACATTGGGTTTGGTTGCATCATACCATAAAAAGTAAGTTTTAGTAGCCATAAGTTGTGGCTGATCATTCACCATATTATAAAATTTCTCCTCGCGTCTAATTCTTACTGCCTGATAACAAGTATCATTATTGGGTAGAATTAATGTACCCCATGCATCGAATTTTATGGTTGCATTTATAAACTGGTTTTTATGATGCTTCCTGCCTCCTTTTATAAATTCATAACGATCCGTTAATTGATTTCCAAAATTAAATGGAAAGGTTAAGAGTAATATGGTATCATGATAAAAATACGGCTGGTCACTCATAGGTGCAGATGGTTTCTCGAATGCACCTAATCTATAATATTTTGTGCTATCCAAATAATTAACCCAAATCAATAAGTCACCATCGATATTAGTAGAATCTAATGAATATGAATCTTCGAAAATTTCATTTTGCGATGGTGTAG
>JBEIQI010000116.1:0-9028 GCA_040376605.1 Flavobacteriales bacterium
TATTAAGACCATAATTTAAGGCCTTTCGAATGTGGATATTCTGTAAAGGTGAGTTAGAGGTTGAATCCAATAAAATACCTAAATACTCAGTATTCAAATAGGGACTTTTTTCGAGTCGTATCAGTTGATGGTATTTCGGATTGAGAGTTCCATCTGCCAACAATAATTCATCTTTATAAGCGGCATCAATTCCAGAAATCAAATCGAAATTTCCACGAATAAATTCTAATAAGGCCGTTTGTTTATCCTTTAAAAAACTAATCGAAACACCATCAATAATAGGCATTCCAGGTTGATGATAATGAACATTCTTATGAAAAATCAAGCGTTCATTTTCATGCCATTCGAAAAAACAAAAGGGGCCGGTACCAACAGGATGTCTTCTAAAATCATCCCCATACATATCCAAGGCCTCTTTTGGAACAATCCCACAAGGCTGCATGGCAAGCATTTGAGGAAAACTTGCAGATGGATTTTTTAAATGAATAACCAGCTGAAAACTATCAATTACCTCAATTTGTTTTTTTTTATGGATAGAATCGTATGCTATATTATTTAGTATCCAACCCGAAGATGAGTTAATAACCCTTTCGTATGAATATTGTACATCTGAAGCAACTAGCTTTCTCTTTTGATTCTTAAAACAAATGTCATCATGAAAATAAATGTTATCCTTTAACCGGAAAGTATATTTTGTTAAACTATCATTTACGTCCCAATCACTAACCAAAAGGGGCTTAATTTGTCCAATACTATCAATAAACATTAAGCCTTCAAAAATTTGTTGAACCGCCCAAATATTAGAAAGGTTGGTGGCCTTAAGTGGATCTAAGGAGGTGATTCCAGAGGACTCATTATATCGAAATATTTTTTTATCAGGATGCGAATGATGACCACATCCCCAATTAAGTAAAAGGACAATTAAAATGGTTATAAAAATTGGTTTTCGCATCCTATGCAAAGGAAACAAAAAAAGCATCCAAATGGATGCTTTTGATTAGTGATCCGGCTAGGATTCGAACCTAGGACCTACAGATTAGAAATCTGTTGCTCTATCCAGCTGAGCTACCGGACCATTTTTAATGGAGTGCAAAAATAGAAATTTTTACGAAAATCGCAAGGTTATTTCTGGCTTAATTTTTACCCCTAATTCTGATGCGGGCAGCCAGCCTCTTGGATGGACGCTCTATTAATGCCCAGAAGAGCCAGGCAAAAATAACCGCTGCCGCCAAAGCCGAAATTAGGAGGATATGTTTCGAAACATCCCATTTCCATACTTTTAAGACTAAAAAGATCAGGTTATTCCCAATCAACGCATGAGTTAAATACAAAGAATAAGAAATATTTCCCAAAAAAGCACCTACCGGATTAGAGGCTTTTACAAATAGAATAAAGCCTACCGTTATAAGTGCAAAAAAAGGAATTTCCCAACCTTTGAGATATCCAGTTACTGCAAACCCCAACATAACAATCACTATAAAAGGCCATACATTCATCCTTTTTAAATAATATAAACAAGCCGCAATACCCATAGCGAAAATACCCGTATGACTATAGATAAAAGATAAATCAGGCTGAATTAATTCAAAAAAGTTGATGGATACAAAACCCAACAATGAAATAAATTGAACCCATTTATTTCGGTGAGTAAAAAGAACTATCAATAAAGCTATAACCAAATAAAATTGAAATTCAACACCCAAAGTCCAAAATATGCCGCTAAACCACCTTTCATGGGTAAATGGTATTAAATAAAAGAAGTGCAAAAAAAGTCGTTTAAAGCTAAAATGAAATGGATTACCAAACTCTTTAAATAACCAATAATTAACTAGGATAAATAACCCAACTGTAATTAAATATGGGATCTCAATTCTAATAGTCCGTTTAGCAATAAAGTTGAAAAAGTTTCTTATGCGATAATCTCCCTTAATAAGGGAGTAAGGAATTACAAAGCCTGATATTACAAAGAATATATATACACCCATATTACCATGATGGCCCACCCTGGCAATAAAATCACCCTTTTCATAAAATCCATCCGTCCAATCCCTCCATCCAGTAAAGTGAAAAAATGCCACCATTAAAGCTGCCAATCCACGTAACGAATAAATAATGGATATATGCTCTTTATGTGGTTTTATTAACATGCGCTGCGAGGTGATTGCTTAACGAAGATAAGCATTAAAAAAATGATTAATTTTTGAATCCTAAAAGATCCAAGTGAAATCATTTATACATTTTATTCGCTTCAGTATCTTACTAGTCATCATGTTGGCACCAGCACTTGGATATTGAAGTTATTTTCACCAAAATAAAATGAAAGTTGTTTTAATGAATAAGCATAAGTTCACTCACTAGTTTTTAGCTATAATGAACAAACCAATGGATCATACTTTTTCTAAAATTCAAAATGCCACGGATGAACCATTTGTGGGTATTATGGAACTCTTTTTGGTTAGTATGATCCGTTGCTGTAAAACATAGGAAAACAAGCTGACTGGAAAAACCTAAGGTTTACTGGGTTTATTAGTTCCGATGAGGAGTTATGGAAAGCATTACAATTATTCAGGCCATTAAACAATTATCTGATAACTGAGAATATTCAGAGAAATTGAGTGTTTGCGCTGTTCAAGGCTCATTTATACCTAGATTAAAATAAATTTGGACATCTTTTTAAATTCTTTTACATTTGCACTCCTTAATAAGGAAGTTCTTTTATTGTTCGGGGTGTAGCGTAGCCCGGTATCGCGCCTGCTTTGGGAGCAGGAGGTCGTAGGTTCGAATCCCGCCACCCCGACATAAGCTGAAAAGGTCCAACGATAGTTGGGCCTTTTTTTTATCACCCTATTCCAAGCTTTGCTTGAGAATAAGGTGATAAAAAAAAGGCATCAGGCACTGTAACCTTTTCAGCTTAGGTTAATCGCCCCCCAAGGATCACGAAGTAATCCTGCTTTGCAGTCCAAGCTTCGCTAGAGAAAGCGGGAAATAAAAAAAAGGCATCAGGCACTGTGACCTTTTCAGCTTATGTAATTCGCCCTCTAAGGATCAAAAGTGCTAAACCAGAGGTTATTTTTTATTTTCAGAATATTCCAAAAGGAAGGGGATTACTGCGTGATCCACGAGGGGGGAGGCTAATCAAGAATGCTAAACCAGAGGTTATTTTTCATTTTCAGAATATTCCAAAAGGAAGGGCTTCCTTTTGGAATATTCTGAAAATAAAAAAGCCCCTTTTCGGGGCTTTAGCATTCTTGGCGGAGAAGGGGGGATTCGAACCCCCGGTACCGTTTCCAGTACGACAGTTTAGCAAACTGTTGGTTTAAGCCACTCACCCACCTCTCCTAGGGTTTATGGGATTGCAAAGGTAGAAAGAAAACTTTCTTTTGCAAATCACGTAAATGAGTTAAGTTTGTAAATACTATAAAACCAAACTGTTCCTCATGATGCAGCGCCTAATTATATGGACCATTTTCCTTGGATTTCTTCATTCCTGCGGTCAAAAAAACACCAACAAACCAGTTAACAATGCCGATTCATCCAACATTCAAGCATACAGGAGCAACCCAGATGCAAGCTCATGCGATCCATCATGGTCAAAGGAAAATATAGTAATCAATCATTGGTTAAACGAGCCCCCCACCCTGCATCCTACCAATGAATATACATCCAATAGAAACTTTGTTTTTGGATATATTCATTCCTATCTCCTCATTGTCGATCTTAAAACCTTGGAACTTCAGCCTGACCTAGTAAAAAGCCTTCCCAATATATCAAGTGACGGCCTTTCCTATGAATTTGAATTAAAAGATGGTTTAACTTGGGATGATGGTTCTGCCATAACCGTTAATGATGTCATCTTTACCTATAAAGCCAATGCATGTTTACTTACCAATAATGCCTTTGCAAAGCCATATATACAATCTTTGGTTGATGTGCAATCCATACAGGGAAGCAAAACTAAATTCAAATTTGTATTAAAAGAAAAATATATTCTAAATGAATATATACCTACCTATTTCCCTATCATGCAACAAAAGTTATACGATCCTAAAGGATACTTAACCCAGCTGAGTTTTAAAAATGTAATTGATACCAATATTATTAATCAGGATCAAACAAGCCCTGCTGCTTTATGGGCTGCTGAAATGAATGGACCTAAATATGGTATAGAAGTTCCCAATATTACAGGTGCTGGTCCTTATAAATTAGAATCATGGGAAAAAGGACAAACCATGGTGTTAACAAAAAAAACAAGCCATTGGTCTGCCCAACAAGATCCATCAATGCTACAATACGCAGCCTTACCAGAGAAGATTATTTTTAAAATGATTGTTGATGAGAATGCATTAAAGATAGAAGCCAATAACCAAAGCATTGATGTAACTACTTTTATTTCTACCAAAGCGTTGCTTGAATTGGAGAAAAATCCTGAGTTCAGCAAGAACTATCATTTTGGTTATTTGCCTGCCTATAATTCTACCTACCTAATGATGAATAATAAGCCTGATGGAATTAATCATAAAAAGTTCTTTAGCGATAAAAAAGTCCGTCAGGCAATGGCCTACTTAACTCCGGTAGAGGATGTAATTAAAATAGTTTATTTCGGTAAGGCTGATCGTTTGGTGGGGCCCATGCATCCGCAAAAAAAAGGATTCAATAAAAAGTTAGTTCCTATTCCATTTGATATCAATAAAGGAAGTGCCTTGTTAGATGAAGCGGGATGGAAGGATACAGATAACGATGGGATAAGAGATAAAATAATAGATGGCAAAAAAGAAAAGTTCGAATTCAAACTCATGTATCCATCCGATTCACCGGTTGCTAAAGACATTGCAGATCTGGTGATAGAATCGATGAAAAAAGCCGGAATCAATCCAATTCCCGACGGAATGCCGATGGGAGAATTGGTTCCTAAAGCAACTACCCATGACTTCGATATAACATTCTTTGCCTTCGGTCAATCGGCGCTCCCTGATGATTTTGAGCAGCTCTGGGGCACCGAATCGTGGACAAGTAACGGATCTAACATCAGTGGGTTTGGAAATGCTCAATCGGATGCTTTAATCGATTCTATAAAAATGGAATTAGATTGGAATAGAAGAATACCTATGTTGCAGAGATTTCAAAAGCTCATGTACGATGAACAACCGGTTATTTTCTTTATGGCATCTAACCGCAAGATCATTATTCATAAACGATTTGGAAACGCAACAATGTATTACGAAAGACCGGGAGTTATGCTGAACAATTTAAAACTACTTTGTTCACCTGCCAACGGAACTGCGAATGTTCAATAAAATTTCGTTTATTTATAGGGCGGCTTTTCGGGTGTTCCGCTATACACGGTGCCGCTTCACCCCCGGCCGCTCAGTGTTTAACTAAAATCAAACGATTCAAAAATGAACTACCTGCTTAAACGATTGTTGTGGTCCATCCCAACGCTGTTCGCAGTAGTCATTATTGGATTTGTGTTATTGGTTTATACCCCAGGTAATCCTGTTGATACCGTTCTAGGTATTTCATCAAACGAAGATCCTCTAAAACCGACTTCACCAAATATCGAAAAACAAAGAAAAGATTGGGAAGAAAAACTCGGTTTGAATTTACCCATCTTCAATATCACTATTCAATCAAGGGCATTACCAGACACCTTGTATAAGATAACTAATAAAAAGGAAAAGTCTATTATTCGTCATTTATGTTTAACTACGGGTCAACCCAAAATGGTCCTATACTTGCGCAAAGGAATAGATGAATTTAAAACAACTTGGCAAAAGGAATTAAAAAATCTCAATTCATATCAACGTGATTCATTAGATAAAGATATAACGGAGATCAGCCATACACTTCTCTTGTTAGAAAATGAGAGGGATAAAACTAAAATCCATCCATATATTCAAGGACTAAAAATTTTAACCACCTCCGTTGCCTTTAAAAGTTCTCATTCGATTATAGATGAATTGGAAAAAGATATTCAGTTGAATACTCAAACACCTTTTATGGTATGGCTGCCAACCATAAACTTTCATTCCAAATCACATTTTACCCAGTGGCTCTTTGGCGATGAAAAATTTTCAAAAGGAATTATCCGAGGCGATTTTGGCATTTCATATGTAACCAAAGAACCCATAAAAAATCATATCTATAAAAATCTTTTTTGGTCGGTACTGTTTTCGGGCATTGGAATTCTACTAGCTTATTTGATTAGTATCCCAATTGGTATCCGATCGGCCATTCATAACAATACGATCGGCGAAAAACTCATTACCATTTTTCTTTTTGCATTGTATGCTATTCCTGTTTTTTTTATGGGCACATTATTACAAACCTTTTTGGCAAATCATCAATACATCCATATTTTCGAACCTACTGGAATAAAACCAACCCGAGGTTTTGCATCTGACTCAAACTTAATCGAAAGGATTGGGCAAACTTTACCATATATGATCTTACCTATTATTTGTTTTACCTATTCATCCATTGCCTTTTTAACTAAACTCACCAAAACATCCATATTAGAAACTTTCAACCAACCATATATAATAACTGCTAAAGCAAAGGGGTTACCATTTAAAACCATTGTATATAAACACGCCTTTAGAAATGCATTGATCCCATTAATTACTGTTTTTGCCAATATATTTCCGGCACTGGTTGGCGGCTCTGTAATAATAGAAAGCATTTTTACGATACCTGGAATGGGAACAGAGATGATTAGCAGTTATTTCTCACATAACATTCCTATGATAATTGGAGTGTTTACCTTAACCGGTATTTTTACTGTTATCGGTTTTGTTATCTCCGATATTTTATATGTAATTGTTGACCCTCGGATTAGAAAATGAGCATAAAACCAAATATCATTTTAGGTGTGAAGCTCGACAAGTATTCGCAAGCGGCCATATTTTGTTTGGTATTGATCATATTAACTGGTTTGTTTAGTAATTTGATTGCAACCTCAAAACCTTTATACTTAAAAAACAACGGTAACACATTTTTTCCAGCCTTTAGTAATAAAAAAACGTATGAGTTTAGTTCAGAAACATTTGGAAAAAGAACATATGACGTAGTCAATACGGATTGGGTAGTGTTACCTGCTTCTAAAAAAATATTTGCACCCATACCATACGATCCAGGTAAGTCGGATAGGATGAATGCATCCTTTCAAAAACCTTTTTCGACCAATCAAAAAGTTGATTTGCCAGCGAAATTCCGTCATTGGCTTGGAACCAACTTAAAGGGAGAAGATCTATTAAGCGGAATTATCCACGGAACTTCTGTCTCTTTAAAGATTGGATTCTTCTCTATTCTTATTGCACTAATTATTGGTGTATTGTTTGGGATAATAGCCGGATATTTTCAAAACGATACTTGGAAGGTTCCCCTGTTGGCATTTCTATTTATGTTAGGCTCTATTATACCATCATTTTATTTAGCCGATCTATTCTCCTTTTTTACAATGAATAAACTTAAATGGGAAGATACATTATTGTTGATGGTTACCATTTTTATTTATCTCATTACCATTTTCATCAATCTACTTCTTTCCTATTTTATGGGTAACCTCGTTCATTTCCTGTGCAAGTGGAACAAAAAAATATATGTACCTGTTGATACCCTTATATCACGCTTGATAGAGATCTTTGCAGCTATCCCGAAATTAATGCTCATAGTTGCCTTTGCAGCAATCTTAGAGCGAAGTGTTACCAATGTGATATTAATTATTGGGATCAGTTCTTGGGCAGGCATAGCACGACTTGTTAGAGCAGAAGCATTGAAACTACGTAACCAGGATTTTATTACTTCAGGTAAAGCTTTAGGCCTTACCAATTATAAGATCATTACTCAACATCTACTGCCCAATATTTCCGGACCTATTATTATAACTTTTGTTTTCGGAGTATCGGCTGCTATCCTTATCGAATCAGGTTTGTCGTTTTTAAATATTGGTGTGCCCGAAAATGTAATTACCTGGGGACAATTATTGGCCGATAGTAAACAAAATTTTAATGCATGGTGGATGATCGTATTCCCGGGATTTGCCATTTTTATAACGGTGCTTTGTTTAAATATATTGGGTGAAAAATTTAAATCGATCCTCGATCCGGTTAATAGAGGACTTACATAAACCGAATGCGGCCCCGATAGAAGCGGCATCCTTTTTTCTCCCGCAGATTTTCGCAGATCAAATTGATTTTTCGTTCGTCATTATATTCTTTCGTCGCTCCTCTCTTATTTTCAAAGATAGTTCACCTTGCTGGACTTCTGCGTAAATAAAAAGCAGAAGATATGGGATGCACTAGCAAAGTAATCTGCATATCAGCGAAAATCTGCGGGAGAAAAAAGATAAAGCGGATAGCGGGTTAAGCCGCCAAAATAAAAATCGTAAATTTGCCCCATGTCATTACGAATAGTTTTTATGGGTACCCCGGAATTTGCAGTTGCATCGCTGGATATTCTTTATAAAAACGGATACGATATTGTTAGTGTAATTACTGTGCCCGATAAACCCGCTGGTAGAGGTTACGAATTACAAGAGTCGGCAGTAAAAAAATATGCAAAAGCAAAAGGACTTAACATACTACAACCTGAAAAATTAAAATCGGAAGAATTTCTTGATCAATACAGAGCGTTGAATCCAGATCTAAATATTGTAGTTGCCTTTAGAATGTTACCCATGGAAGTTTGGCAAATGCCTAGTTTAGGCACTTTCAACCTTCATGCATCATTGTTGCCGCAGTATAGAGGCGCTGCTCCAATCAATTGGGCCATCATCAACGCAGAAAAAGAAACCGGTGTCACTACTTTTTTCTTAAAACATCAAATAGATACTGGAGATATTATTTTTCAAGAAAAAATAAGCATCGATACGCAAGATACTGCAGGCACTTTACACGATAAACTCATGCATTTAGGTGCTCATTTAGTGGTAAAAACTTGGCAAGCGATTGTAAGTAACAATGCCCCAAATGTAAGCCAAGAAAGCATCCTAGCCAGTAATCATTGGACGCTAGATACCTTAAAGCATGCA
>JBEIQI010000199.1:0-5886 GCA_040376605.1 Flavobacteriales bacterium
CTAAAGTTGCTGCAGCCATTAAAACCTGCATTCCGGCCATCGAAAAATTGGTAGAAGCCATTGTACAAAAAATGAAAACCGGAGGGCGCTTATTTTATATGGGAGCAGGCACTAGCGGTCGTTTAGGTGTAGTAGATGCATCGGAACTCCCTCCTACTTATGGAGTAGATCATGGATTGGTAATTGGATTAATTGCCGGTGGAGATACTGCCATTAGAAAAGCGGTTGAATTTGCCGAAGACGATACCGAACAAGGTTGGAAAGATTTAGAAGCCTATCAAATTAATGAAAAAGATGTGGTTATTGGGATTGCTGCTTCGGGAGGAACACCCTACGTAGTATCCGCTTTAAAAAAATGTAGAGAACAACATATTGTTACAGGTTGTATTACTTGTAACGACCATGCCCCTATTATTCAGGAATCCGATTTTCCGGTGGTAGCTATTGTAGGTCCGGAATTTGTAACCGGCAGCACCCGCATGAAAGCAGGCACGGCACAAAAATTAATATTGAATATGATTAGTACCACAACTATGATTCAGTTGGGCCGCATAAAGGGGAACAAAATGGTGGATATGCAGTTATCTAATAATAAATTGATTGATAGAGGAGCCAGAATGATTATGGAACAAACTGGGGTTGATTATGCAATGGCCTGCGATTTGTTAAAGAAACATGGAAACGTAAGACAAGCTGTTGAGAATTATCAATCTAATCATTAAATTTAACGTATTAAACCTTAAACCTTTCTATATTTTTTAATGACCCTTCCTTTTATCAAATACCTTAAAACCAGTTTTTATTTAACCATCATAGGGTTAACCAGCCTGGCTCCCTTGCGAGCCCAGGAATGTAAACAATTACCACTGTTGTGGAATTTGGTGGATAATTACCATGTGCAGCCTAAGGCTTTAGACGATACCTTATCCAAAGCCTTGTTTGCATCTTTATTCGATGCCCTTGATCCCCATGGAATGTATTTTGTGGAAACGGATATGGCAACGTTCCGAAAATTTGAATTGGACCTGGATGAGGCCATTAAAAATGGAGACTGTCAGTTTATTACCAGCATTACCGACGTATATAAAACCCGGTTAGAGGAAGTAGATACCCTTATTGCTCTAATTTTAAATGCCCCTTTAGATTATAAGGTAAAAGAGGAAATGACCTTTTCTAACAGCATAGAAAAATCGGTTCCATTAACTATTGAAGAACGAAACAAACGATGGAGAAAATGGTTAAAATACCAAACCCTGAGCAGGGTTTTTACTCCTCGGGGCGAAGATGATAAACCGCCGGTGCTGGATAATACCTCTTTCCAAAAATTAGAAAAACCTGCTCGTAATGACATTAAAATATTTGAGCAGAAAAAAATACGGTTGATATTAACGGAGTTCGAATCCCTGTTTGATTATACCCTGAATGAATTTTGCAAAGCCTTTGCTTTGTATTTCGATCCGCATACGGCCTATTATACCAATGCCGAAAAAAATAGTTTCGAAAGCAGTGTATCATCCGAGAATCTCAGCTTTGGAATTGAGATAAAAGAAAACGACAAAAACGAAATAGAAATTACCAAACTCATTCCGGGAGGACCCGCCTGGAAAACCAATCAGTTAAATACCGGTGACCTTATATTATCTGCCCGTTGGGAAAATAGTAAAACGGCCGATTTAAGTTTTTCAGCCATTAACGAAGCTTATAATATTTTATTCGAAAAAGATATTGTAGAGGTGGAACTTACCATTAAAAAAATAAATGGAAGCATTAAAAAAGTAAGTCTTGAAAAAGAGAAATTAACCACCGACGAAAATGTAATTCAGAGTTTTATTTTAGAAGGAGAAAAAAGAATCGGTTATATATTTTTACCCTCTTTTTATACCGATTGGGAATACGAAACCAATTTGGGATGTGCCAACGACCTGGCTAAAAAACTCATTGTATTACAAAAAGAAAACATCCATGGATTAATTTTGGATATCCGCAACAATGGAGGAGGTTCGGTAAAAGAGGCCATTGATTTGGCAGGCATATTTATCGATGTAGGTCCGGTTACCATTTCTAAAGATCGAACAGAAGTATCCACCTTAAAGGATTCCAATAGAGGAACCATTTATAATGGTCCGTTAATTATTATGGTAAATGGTATGAGTGCTTCGGCCTCGGAGATTTTATCGGCCTCCTTACAAGACTATAACCGGGCGTTAATTGTAGGAGCCACTACCTACGGTAAATCGACCGGACAAACCATTGTGCCGGTTACGGACAATCCGAATTTTAATTTAGATTCGTATGGTAAATACGGCTATTTAAAACTAACCGGTTCAATATTTTACCGTATTACCAATAAAACGCATCAAGAGGTGGGGGTTGTGCCCGATGTAATCTTACCGGATTTGTACGACCATTTAGAGTTTAGAGAAAAGTTTGAGAACTACGTTTTAAAGGCCGATTCTATTTCTAAAAAAACTTATTATACCCCTTTTAATGGAGCTCCCAAGGGGGATTTGCAGGAGTTAAGTACTTTAAGAATTCGAGATAATGCTTATTTTAAAAATGTGGTTAACATTTCCGATTCGGTAAAAATGATTTATAACCGAGAGTTTAAGGTCCCCTTAGATTTTGAGGGCTATAAAAAATCCTTGGGCAGAACCGATTATAACTGGCAGGAATGGGAAAAAATGTTGATTCATCCTACTACCCTATTTACAGTTAATAATGATGTATATACCAAGGAAATTATTAAGATAGATGAATATAACAGGGATATCAATCAGTTTCAGATTGAGAATATCCAAAATGATATTTATATAGAAGAAACCTATCAAATAATGCTTGATTTTATTAATTTAGAAAAATAAACCTGATAACCATGAAAAAACAGATTTCACTTTTATTGCTCGCAAGTTTTCTCTGCATCCCATTCTCATTTGCACAAACTGCCGTAGAGTATATGGATGATATTAATAAAGACATGAAGGATATTACCAAGGCTTCGTGGGAATATGTAAGTGCCACTTCGCATGGAAACAATGCCAAAAAGGTGGATAAAAAAAGGTTAGATGTATTACAAATTTTAAGTGATGCCAAAACGCATGTTGCTCAAATTGGCGATTTTAATGGCAATACCGAATATAGGGATGCGGTGGTAAAATATTTGGATATGAGTTATTCCATTTTTAACGAGGACTATGCCAATTTAGTGGATATGGAGGAAGTAGCGGATCAGTCGTACGATTTTATGGAAGCCTATATGTTGGCAAAAGAAAAGGCCAACGAAAAGTTGGATCAGGCGGGAGATGATATGCAATTAGCCGAAGAAAAATTCGCCAAGGACAACAATATTAATTTATTAGATCCGGAGAAGGATAAAATTTCGAAGAACCTTGAAATTTCCAATTTAGTGTACGACCATTATAATGAGGTGTATTTGATCTTTTTTAAAAGTTATAAGCAGGAATTTTTTATGATGGAGGCCATTAATGCCAATGATGTAAATGCCATAGAGCAAAACAGAAATGCATTGGTAACCAATGCAACGGAGGGCATCGATAAATTAAAAAAGATGACCGGATATAACAACGATGCATCTATTATTATTGCCTGTAAGAAGTTATTAGAATTTTATAAATCGGAGGCGGAGAAAGACATCCCGGTGATTCAGGATTTTTATTTAAAGAAGGAGAATTTCGAAAAAGTACAATCGGCCTTTGATGCAAAGAAGGAGAAAGACAGAACCCAGGCCGATGTAGATCAATACAACGATGCGGTAAAGAGTTATAATGATGCGATAGGCAAATTAAACAGCACCAATGAAAAGTTAAACGAGGACCGATCAAAAAACATCGAGGGATGGAACAAAAGCGTTGACAGCTTTTTAGACAAACAGGTCCCAAAAGACTAGCAGACACCCAAAAAATGCTCGCTGTTGGAGATATTAACAATCCCAAAAACGACACCATTAAATTGTTAAAAGGTTTAGCAAACCCGGGAAATTTTGGGCGATTGTAATACCTTTAGATGAGGCAATACCTAGTTAGCTGTAAGCGTAGCGGACGACACAACAAACAATGACAATGACAAGAATTTACAAAATATTGACCTATTGTATTGCGACAGTTTGGATTGCAAACGGACTTTTTTGTAAGGTTCTAAATCTTGTTCCAAGACACGAACAAATTGTTGCTAGAATATTAGGTGACGACCATTCCAGACTATTGACAATTCTAATCGGACTTTCAGAAATCATCATGGCTGTTTGGATTTTAAGTGGCTATAAGACAAAATTAAATGCTTTTGCACAAATCACGATAGTTGCTACAATGAATACACTTGAATTTATACTTGTTCCAGACTTGTTGCTTTGGGGAAAATTAAATTCATTGTTTGCATTTATTTTTATTTTAGTTGTTTACTTCAACGAATTTTATTTTAACAAAAAACAACTCAAATAACTCGATGTTAAAATTTTTAAAAGACCATCCATTTGCAGTTGAAGCGTATTTTGAAAGTTCGCTTGTTTTGACTTTTGCAGTTCCAAAAGAACAATTACAAAATCTTATTCCAGAATGTTTGCAGCTCGACACATTTCAAGACAAATGGGCTTTTGTTGCAGTTGCAATGGTTCAAACAAAAGAATTGCGACCAAAAGGTTTTCCGAAATTTATGGGCAACGACTTTTTTCTAATTGGTTATCGAGTATTTGTTCGCTACACGAATAATGCAGGTAAAAATTTGCGTGGTTTGTATATTCTGAAATCAGAAACTGACAAAACGAAAATGGAATTCTTTGGAAATATATTTACACATTACAACTACACCACAACGGACATAAAACAAGTTGAACAGCAAAACACAAAAGAAATAACCTCGGAGAAATCAAAGTTCAAAATCACAATAGACAAAACGGAAGAACAAATTTCATTGCCCGAACATTCCCCTTTTGCAGACTGGAAGGAAGCAAGAAGATTTGCTGGACCTTTACCCTTTACATTTACCTATAACAAGGAAACCAAAGAAGTTTTATTCATTGAAGGAGTAAGACAAAACTGGACACCAAATCCAGTCAAAGTGATTGATTATAATTTCGATTTTTTAAGTTCTCTAAAACTCGAAAATCCATTATTGGCAAATGCTTTCATTATTAAAAACATTCCATACTATTGGAAAAAAGGCAAAATTGAAAAATGGAAATAAAAAGACGAAGTTTTCAAGGAGTATTAAATATTTTAAGTTTCAACCGACACTTTTATGTGGCTGGGTTCATATTACTAGCCTTAATTATTGTAAGTAAGTATATTTTCAATTGGCCTGACAGCTTATATTTGTTGGTTGTTTTGGCATTTATTTATGGACTAACTATGCCATTATTCGTCTCCGCTTATGTTTATGATTTCTCAGGCTTCTACAATTTTGATTGGTTAAAGAAAATGAAAATTGAAGACACAAAAGACAAATTCAATTTGAACATCAACGCAGGCTTTGACGAAACAAGTTTTATTATAGATAGCATTCTGCCTAATTCCAAACTTCAAGTGTATGACTTCTACAACGGCAAACAGCATACTGAACCAGCAATTATTCGAGCTACTCCACCCCGTGGCCGACCACCGCCCGGAGCGCGGCGTGGGGTTGTCAGCGGCCCAGCCCCTGCGCAGAGCCACACCGGCTGCTTCCCTCCCGTCCTCCAAGGGCCCCGGGGAGGAGCTTCCGTGCCCTTCGGCCGCCTTGCCTCACCTGACACGTCCGGCCTGGCTGTTGCCCGAACCCCGGCCCCTGACGGAGCATCGGGGGCGTCCGCTGCTTGAAGGTCAGCCGCTTCGCCTGCTGGCCGGCCCGGAGCGGATCGAGACCGGATGGTGGGCCGGCCCGGCTGCAGCCCGCGAC
>JBEIQI010000005.1:0-31163 GCA_040376605.1 Flavobacteriales bacterium
CAAATCTCTGTAGTTATGAATACCATCAAGGTAAATGCTGGCCAGAGAGTCGAATGGTGCCACGAAGACCTCCGAATAGGAAGGACGTATTTTATAAATATCCTGATATGATTTTACCACATACATAAATAACAATGCATCATCATATTGTTTGGTTGGATCTATTTTTATGGTTCCAAATAAATCGTAAGGTCCCGACATTGGAGAGGAGGCCACCAGATTAAAATCATTCATATAGTTTTGCTCAATCAACCGCTGGGTTGATAGGGCAGCATGACCCCCTTGACTATATCCGGTAATATAAAGGTTGTTAATTGGCGAATGGCCCAAGGTTGCCAAAAAACCATTGGTAGAAAATAACAAATCAACCGAGGTTTGTGCTTCCGTTTTTGAATGTAAATAAAGTTGATGTTTGTCTCCATTTCCTCTTCCAATATAATCTGGAACCACTACTAAATAACCATCCGCTGCAAGCCCTGCACAAATACTAAATTGATTATACCCCAACTTATCTTCTCTTTTTTTCATGATGTTGGTGCCATTGTGATAAATAATGGTTGAATATTGAGGATGCAAATTGTCTGGCACCATTACCAATCCTGTTGCTTTTACAGGGGATCCATCGTGCCATTCAGTTATATACGTGATTTCGTAAACGTGAACACCATTATTAATAGGAAGAAATAGTTGTGGGATGTCTATTTCCTTCCAGGTTTTTTTTATTTCCTCTGCCTCAAAGTAATTTATTTTAGAATGGCCCACTAATTCGTAGCTATAGCCAGTCTGGAATAAACAAAATAGTAAGAGAATAATAATGATTGACCTTTTCACTTTGAACTGATTTGGGATTGCGAAAGTACATCAATCGCCCGACTGTTCCTAGTGAAGAAATCTTAAAATAAAGACAATGCCTTCGATTTATTTGGTAGCTGATTGAGCTAATAATTCCTCGGCTTTTTTAACCATTTTAAGGCTTCCCACAAAATAGGGAACTCTTTGATGAAGCTTTTCAGGTTTTATTTCCATAATCCTTTCGAATCCGGTGCTTGCCTTACCTCCAGCTTGTTCTACAATAAAAGCCAGTGGATTACATTCGTAAAGCAAGCGTAATTTACCTTTAGGGTCGGCTTCGGTAGATGGGTACATATAGATACCACCTTTAATTAAATTTCTATGGAAATCAGCAACCAAAGAACCAATATATCTGCAGGAATATGACTTTCCAAAATCGTTTGCAGTTCCCTGGCAATATCTAATATAGTCCTGAATGTCAGGTGAAAAATAATTGAAATTACCTTCATTCACAGAGTAAATCTGACCTTTTTCCGGCGTTTTTAAATCCGGATGTGATAAACAGAAAACACCAATAGAAGGATCTAATGTAAACCCATTAACTCCATGTCCGGTGGTATACACCAACATAGTGGATGAACCATAAATAATATAGCCGGCTGCCACTTGTTCCGTGCCGGGTTGCAAAAAGTCCTGCATCGAGCAAACTCCTTTTTTAGTGATGGTGCGATAGACCGAAAAGATGGTTCCAATAGAAACATTTACATCAATATTGCTTGATCCGTCCAAAGGATCAATACAAACCACATAATTAGCTTCAGCACAATCCCGGTCTTCAAAAACCACTACATTATCGTTTTCTTCGCTGGCCACCCCTGCGACAACACCTCCATGCTTCATGGCAGCAATGAATTGGTCATTGGCATAAACGTCTAATTTCTTTTGAGATTCACCATGGGTGTTGGTTGTTCCAAATTCCCCCAAAATATTTACTAATCCAGCCTTTCTAACTTCTCTGGTAACAATTTTGCAGCCACGGCGATATCCCCTAATAGTCGAGTAAGATCTCCTTTTGCATAAGGGAAGTCCTTTTGATTTCTAATAACGAATTCCGAAAGAGTTACAATGTCACGATTAAAATTTTCTGTTTCCATTAATTTGCGTATTTATACTAGTTATTTACCATCTACATAGTCCTGTAGATAAGAATATTTTTCGGTTAGCTTACCATTTTCGGCTATGGTCGCATTTTTTAAAATGCCTTCCTTATCGCCATTTAATAATAATGGAATAATATCCTTCATTAAATGATTCCCAAAATCTTCTGAAGCGTCACGGGGTAATTCACAAGGAAGATTATCAACTGCCATAACTGTTAAGGCATTTTTATTATAAGGATCTGTTTCAAGCCCGGTTGCCGGATCATAGCCAAAAATAGGATCGGCAATAGTGGTTGATCGAATGGTTGAAGGTATAGGTCCATCCAGGTCACAACTAATATCTGCAATTACTTTAATATTAAAAGTATCATCCAGCATGTCCTCTCGGGTAAAAAATTTGGGAGCTTTGGGCGCCCAAAAATGTCCGGCAAAAAGCATATCTGTTTCCGGTAAAAATTTATAAAAATCAGATTGAAAATTTTCCGGATGATCCCTGAATTCTTTCTCATCAAACTTATTACCTTCTTTATGTTTGTTGTATTCCGGAAACTCCACTTGGGCAAAAACAGGTTCTTTAAAGTTCTTGTGAATAAAATCGCTAGTGGTTACCTGAGTTATTTTGGCTAGCTTCAACACTTCCAAAATGCCGTGGCCCACTCTGCCGGCGCCGGTAACCAATATTTTTTCAGGACCAAGTTTAACCTTGGTCAATTCATATTCCAATTCCTTTATATCAAAACATTGATGTGCCGGTTTCAGGTTAAATATTTTATACCTTTTACCATAGGCCAATAACCCATTATAAGCACCTACAATGCCAGCAAATCTTCCGAATCCTAAAATTCGTCCATCATCAGGATACCTAAGACATTCATAATCAATTAAACGGATATTTTTTTCTAAAATCGACTGTAATAGTTTACGATTATGAGCTTGTTTTTTTATGGTATGTGAAAAAAAGAAATAGGTTTTGTTAGCTAGTAAATATTCGGTAGGGATTTCCTTAATTCCCAGGATTACATCGCAATCATGGAGGCTGTTAACAATTTCAATTCCTTTATGTTTATATTCTTCATCCTTGTAACAACGCTCCGAATAATCCTCAACCACCAAATCTAAATTTCTATATTCTTCTAAAAGAGAGGCACATTGCCAGGGAATTAGGGGTACCCTGGTATCGGGTGGAGATTTTCTTTCTTTGATAATTCCCAGCTTCATAGTGTTTTATTGAAGTACAAAGATAAAATTTAAAAGGATTTTTGGGTTCTCTTAGTCTCACCCATGGCTATGGCCTATTCTAGGGTCTGCATACCCGGGTGTTTTGCTTTACCCCTCGGTCCTACTGGCAAAGTGGAATATTGTAAGTGGGGTAACGTTGTTATCCGCGGTTCATTCAAGGGACGGAAAATTATTCTTCATTATTAACGAAGTTTTATAAATGGGTGCTTGTGTATTTAAATTCAATTTCCGAAATTTGCATAGTAACATGCATAAAGCTTATGATGAAGTTATTCGATTCTTGGAACCCACAGGTAGAAACAGAAGATGATATTGCCTTATTCTCTTTAGAAGATGAGGTTAAAAAATTAATCTTACATAATGATGACTACAATACCTTCGATTGGGTAATTGAGGCTTTGGTTGAAATTTGTAAGCACAATACCGAACAAGCTGAGCAATGTGCTTATATTGTTCATTATAGAGGTAAGTGTCAGGTAAAACATGGTTCAGAAGATCAAATGAATCGATTGCATGCCGCTTTGGTTCAAAGGGGTTTATCGGCAACGGTCGAAAATTAAATATTATAAAAAATAATAATTTTTGTAAAAAGGCTCTACCCAAATGGAGCTTTTTTCGTAAAAGGGAATCGCTGCAATTGAATCCAATTGTTCTGTGGTCTTTAAAAATTAATATTAACTTAGACAATTATTATTCCTATGACACTAACCACCATTCTTCTCATTATTATTATTGGCCTTATACTGGTTGCAGTTGAAATATTTTTAGTTCCTGGAACTACCGTTGTGGGCATTCTGGGAGGTGCTGCCATTATCACGGGAATGGTTTGCGGATTTTTAATGTTAGATGCTGGAACCGGATGGATTTTGTTTAGTTGTACCCTGGCCATTTGTGCAGTCCTTGGATATTTTGGATTTAAAGGAGATACCTACCAAAGGTTTGCTGTGAAATCGAATATTGATAGTAAAATCATAGATCATGTAAATACCCTTGAAGTGGGTATGGAAGGAACAACCATTACCCGCTGTGCCCCAATTGGTAAGGCCCATTTTGGAAAAGAAACCGAAGAAGTATATTCCTTAAACGAATTTATTGAAACGGATACTAAAATTAAAATTGTATTGATTAAAGAAAACAAGATATTTGTAGAAGTAAATAAATCTTAAAATCAAATCATCACTATGGAACCAGGATCAATGTTTTTAATAGGTGCCTTAATAGTAGGGGTACTATTATTTTTTCTCATCTTCTTTTACTTTTTACCATTCGGATTATGGATCTCTGCTCAATTTGCTGGGGTTAGGGTAAATCTTTTTCAACTAGCTTTTATGCGCATTCGAAAAGTGCCGCCAGGGGTTATTGTTAAAGCATTGGTAACCGCTACAAAAGCTGGATTGCAAGTAAAACGGGATGATTTGGAAGCCCATTATTTGGCAGGTGGTAGAATTGTGCAAGTAATTAATGCACTGATTTCAGCGGATAAAGCCAATATCGATTTGGATTTTAGAACGGCAACCGCTATTGACTTAGCAGGTAGAGATGTATTTGAGGCGGTTCAACTGTCGGTAAATCCTAAAGTAATTCATACCCCACCTATTGCTGCTGTGGCAAAGGATGGTATTCAACTTATTGCCAAAGCAAGGGTTACCGTAAGGGCTAACATACGCAGATTGGTTGGGGGAGCTGGTGAAGAAACCATTATTGCCCGCATTGGAGAAGGGGTTGTTTCTTCCATTGGATCATCATTAAATCACAAACAAGTTTTAGAAAATCCTGATATGATTTCAAAAACGGTATTGGCTAAAGGGTTAGATGCTGGAACCGCTTTCGAAATTTTATCTATCGACATTGCAGATGTGGATGTTGGTAAAAATATTGGAGCACAATTACAAATGGATCAGGCCCAAGCCGATAAAAATATTGCTCAGGCAAAAGCAGAAGAAAGAAGAGCCATGGCGATTGCTTTGGAACAGGAGATGAAGGCAAAAGCCCAGGAAGCAAGAGCCAAAGTAATTGAGGCAGAAGCAGAAATTCCGAAAGCTATTGCGGCTGCATTTATGAATGGTCAATTAGGTGTAATGGACTATTATAAAATGCAGAATGTTCAGGCCGATACAACCATGCGGGATTCTATCTCCAAATCAACCGGCAAGGATAAAAAAGCAGAATAATTATTGAACTACATTACCGAATAAAAGGTCCGAAATTCAACAAGTTATTATTGTGGAATTTTGGACCTTTTGGTTTTTAAAGAATCTATATGATCGACGAATCAAAAAATCCCTGGACCACCTTATCAGAAGAGATTAAATATGAAAATCCCTGGATAAAAGTAGAAGAGCATCAGGTTTTGAATCCTGCAGGTAACCCAGGTATATATGGTAAGGTTCATTTTAAAAATTTGGCAATTGGGATCATTCCAATCGACGAAGAAGGAAATACTTGGATTGTTGGTCAGTATCGTTACCCATTAAATATTTATAGCTGGGAAATAATCGAAGGGGGAGGCAAAATGGAAGTAGATCCATTAGAATCTGCCCGAAGAGAATTGTTAGAAGAAGCAGGAATCATTGCCGAAGAATGGGAACTTCTTACAAAATTACATACCAGCAACTCCGTTACCGATGAACTAGGATTGATTTATATTGCCCGAAAATTATCTTTTACGGATGCTATTCCTGAGGAGACGGAACAATTGCAAATCAAAAAAATTCCTGTTAAAGAATTGATCCAAATAGCCATGGAAGGAAAAATCACGGATTCCTTGAGTTTGATAGGGATTTATAAATTGGCTTTGTTTCTTCTACTTCCCCAACGTTAATGTCTTGGTTTCGTAATTGATTTTCGCCTTATATTTTCTCAAGATATCACCCCCTAAAACACCATGAACAGCAGGTCTTCCCACCATTCCATAAGCCATGTTTACATGGGTAAGATCAATAACGGCACAATGATATTTGCGAATAAGTAAATTCCCGATTTCAAATTTTTTTATGATCGTTGAGAAGCTTTGTAATTCATTGCTGCCAACTCCGGATGTGGTTGCCTCATGTTCCATTAAATCTAATTCAGGAACAAATTCGTGAATAGTATTTTTATCAAATACAGTTCGGCTGGCACCAGTATCTAAAATAAGGTTAGCTACCTTACCGTTAATCAAAACTTTTAGTTTAATATGATATCCATCCTTATCTAAAGAAAAAATATCGAGTTTAATTCTTGTAGCCATTTTTAAGAAGACGATTTACAAAAAGACGAAAGACGTAGGACCTATTAAACAGTCCTACGTCTTATGTCATTAAGTTAAGTTGTCTTAAGTCTTTTTTAAAACAATTTCATGTTGTCCAAAACATCCATTACTTCTTTAACAGCAGTAGCAGAGGAGGCAACTAATTTCTTTTCTTCGTCATTTAATTTAAGCTCAATGATTTTTTCAATACCATTTTTACCCAATACAGCAGGAACGCCTAAATAAATATCCTTTAAACCATATTCGCCTTGTAACCAAGCACAAACAGGTAATACTCTTCTTTGGTTACGAACAATGGCTTCTACCATTTGAGCCGCTGCTGCACCCGGAGCATACCAAGCCGATGTACCTAATAAGTTCACGATTTCTCCACCACCTTTTTTAGTTCTTTCGATAATGGCATTTAATTTATCCTCAGCAATTAATTCAGTAACTGGAATTCCACTTACTGTGGTATAACGAGGCAATGGAACCATGGTATCTCCATGTCCACCTAAAAGCATCGCTTGAATTTCTTTTGGGGAAACATCTAATTCAGTAGCCAAAAATGCACGGTAACGAGCCGTATCTAAAATTCCAGCCATTCCCATTACTTGTTTTGAATCCATTTTGGCTGTTAAAAAAGCGCAATAGGTCATTACATCCAATGGATTTGAAACCACCACGATTTTAGCATTGGGAGAATATTTTACTACATTTTCGGTAACAGATTTAACGATTCCGGCATTGGTAGCGATCAAATCATCGCGAGTCATACCAGGTTTACGAGGTAAACCTGAAGTGATCACAACCACTTCCGAATCTTTGGTAGGCTCATAATCATTGGTGTATCCTTTGATTCGGCTATCATAGTTATTTACCGGAGCAGTTTGCCACATATCCAAAGCTTTCCCTTCGGCAAAGTTTTCTTTAATGTCGATCAATACTACTTCTTCTGCTAGTTCTTTATGCGCAATTACGTCTGCACAAGTAGCACCTACATTTCCGGCGCCGATAACTGTTACTTTCATGCTGTTTAGATATTTATAAGAGGTTTAATGAACTTAATAACGGACGCGAAGTTATAAAAGGGCTTATGATTTCAAAATGAAATACCTCAGGGTTTTGTGAAATATTCATAACAAAATCAACTCTTGTTCGTTGGTAACTATTGAACCTGGGGTAAAATCATGTTATTAAGCCCATTTTCTTTGTATTTTTGTTGGATGCATCTTTTTGTTGCATAAACTCATCTTACTTTAAAGAAGGAAATTGAAACTGTTCAGGTACATATCTCTAATGGGGCTTATTTTATCCTTAAGAGTATTGGGTTATGGGCAATTATCTGCTGATTGTATTAATGCAACTCCCGTATGTACAACCTTTTACAGTGTACCAGTTATCAACTATCCCCCTAATAACGTACAAGCAGAAATACCGCCAACATCTTGCTTAAGTGGTGGTGAATCGAATGGAGTCTGGTATACCTTTACTGTTCAAACCCCTGGAATTTTAAGTTATAATATTATTCCTTTTGATAATACGGATGATTATGATTGGGCATTATATGACCTAGCGAATGCCAGTTGTGCCGATATTCCTACCGGTATTGCCCCCGAAGTGAGTTGTAATTATAGTAACTCTATCACCAATGGTGGAATTACCGGAGCCAATGGAGGTCCGAATAACCAGGATGAACCTACCTTAAATGTGGTGGCAGGCCAAACTTTTGTTTTGTACATCAGTAATTTTAGCGGGAGTACTTCAGGTTACCGATTGGATTTTGCCAATTCAACCGCAACAATTCCGGATAATAGTATCCCAACCTTGGTATCTGCAGTTCCCAGCGATTCATGCGGAGCCACCAGCGTCATCATTACCTTTAGCGAAAATGTAGCTTGCAATAGTGTAAATCCAGCTGATTTTATTTTGGTAGGTCCTTCCGGACCTATTGCCGTTACCTCTGTTTCGGGATGTGGTGCCCAATATTCACAAACCTTTAATTTGAATATAAGTCCTTCTATGACAGAGTCCGGGGTTTACACGCTAACCCTTGATGGTTTTATCAATGATATTTGTGGTAATGTTTTGGCGGGTCCTATTGTATTTAATATTAATAACAACGCCCTTGATGTTACCGTAAATGTGGTAAACGCTACTTGTGGCAACGATGATGGAAGTGCAACGGCCGTTGTGAATGGGGGGCATGCACCTTTTAATTTTGCCTGGAGTAATGGTTTTGTAGGAAATCCGGTGGCTAGTTTACCCAGAGGGCCACATTCGGTTACCGTAGTAGATGCTCTTGGATGTATTATTACCATTCCATTTCTGGTATCAGATCCTACCAGTTTTACCTTTTCGGTAAGTACCATTCCGGATACTTGTAGTAAGGGAAATGGGGTTTTGGATGTGAATGTAGTGGGTTTTACCGGACCTTATATATATGATTTTGATGGAGATCAAACGGGGCCTTCAGATATTTATAGCAATGCTATTGGGGATTCAAACTATGTGGTAACGGTTACCGATGTTTTGGGCTGTTGGTGGGCTGATACCGTTTCGGTAATGAATATTTTAAATGATTCCTTAGAAGCATTTTATTCGGTAAGCGATCAGGAAATTGATTTCTTGTTCCCATATGCTACCTTTTATAATCAATCCCTCTATGAAGATAATATTCAATGGTTAATTAACGGCCAAACCTATTTAGGTAATTCCTATCAATATGAGTTCCCAACCTATGGTGCTTTTCCGGTAAGTATTGTTGCATTCGATCAAAATGGCTGTCGGGATACATTTACTATGACGATTACCGTCAAGGTCATTCTTTCCATATTTATCCCTAATGCCATTACGGTAAATGATGATGGCTTAAACGAGATTTTTTATGTGAAGGGAATTGGCATGGATACTACTACTTTCCAGCTTTCCATATTCGATGGATTCGGCAGGGAAATTTATAGTAGTAATGATATTAATCAGGGGTGGGATGGAAGAACCCAGCAAGGTACTAATACCAATCCGCAGGACGTATATGCCTATCGATTAACCGTAAGGGATATATATGGCGACCCTTATGTACGTACCGGAAGAATAACGGTGATTAGGTAACGGAGCAAAAAAAATCCTGACACATCGGTCAGGATCCTTTTATAAATAAATATGATCTAATTAGTTTCCTAACATAATAGGCATTACCAACATGGTAACATCTTCAACCTCTGTATCCATTTCTGAAGGGCGAATGATACCGGCTCTATTAGGCTCTGATAATTGGAAGGTAACGGTTTCTCCATCAATATTGCTGATCATTTCCATCAGGAATTTAGAGTTGAATCCAATTTCCATATCATCTCCTTCATAAGCACAAGGCAGTTTTTCGTAAGCCTCGTTGGCGAAATCTAAATCCTCCGCCGATAATTGCATTTCGTTGGCAGAAAGCTTTAAACGCACCTGATAGGTTGTTTTATTAGAGAAATTACTTATCCTTCTTAACGAAGCTAACAACGGAGCTTTATCTACGGTTAATTTGTTCGGATTGGTTTTTGGGATTACAGCTTCGTAGTTTGGATATTTTCCTTCTACCAAGCGGCTTACCAAAGTAATGTTCTCAAATTTAAAACGAATATTGGCGTCAGAATATTCCACAGTAACCGGAACATCGATGGTGGCCAGGATATTTTTTAAAAGATTCAATGGTTTTTTAGGTAAGATAATGCTGGCAATACCGCTGGCCTTTACATCTTTTCTATGGTATTTAACCAATTTATGGGCATCGGTTGCCACGAAATTAGATCCATCGGATCCCATTTCAAATAGAATTCCACTCATTACCGGACGAAGATCGTCGTTCCCAGTGGCAAAAATGGTTTTGTTAACTGCATGAGCCAAGGTCATCGACTCAATGGTAACACTATTGAATTTGCTTAGTTCGGGCATTTTAGGATATTCGTCCGCATTATGCCCTGCTTGCTTGTATTTTCCTGTTTCAGAAGAAACCACCACTCCATTGGTTTTGCTATCCACAGTAAAGGTTAATGGGATATCAGTGAAGCTTTTAAGGGTTTCCATTAATATTTTGGCCGGTATACAAATTCTTCCTGGTGATTTAACGGTAATATCAGTAATATGGGCTGAAACTGTGGTTTCCAAATCGGACCCATAAACGGTTAATCCCTTATCGTCGGCCTCAAATAAGAAATCATTGAGAATTGGAACGTTAGAGTTAGAGGCAATGGTACCATTTACCATTTGTAACTGGTGCAACAACGTTTTACTGGAAACTACAAAATTCATATGCTACAATTTTTCACAAATATAATCGAATCAAGACAGGTTGAAACGAAAAATTGCAGACATTTATTAACGATTTGGATAGCCGGCATCCACGGGCTTGTCGCCCATAAAAAAGGTAATGGGCACTGCTACGGGATCGTAGGTGTAATATTGGCAAATGGTGGTGGTTTTGCCATCCACAATTCCATACATTCTATCCACATCCACCTTGGCTTCTTTGCCATCCATGGTATAAACTCCCGGTTGCATGGGGATTTCGTAAAGATCGAGGGTTCTTTTTATACCTGCACGGTCGGTTACTGTGATTTTATACAAAGGATATTTGGCTTTTACAGAGTCTAACCTGGTTGAATTAATGTCTACAAATGATTCAAATCCTAGGGCCTTAAATTCCTTTAAAATCATTTTTATAGCGCCAGTATCAAAAGGTTCAATATACTTGTTGGTAGATAGGCTCTTTAATTTAAAGCTTTTGTTATCTAAATTAATGATCTCCCATGAAAGCTGTGGTACTCTGTAAAACTCCATTTTTACAGAAGCAATTTCATCCAGCTGATACCTAAAGACCTGGCGGGATCTCCATTCATCGGCCATTGGGGTGTAAAAGGTGCTAATATAACCTCTATGCCCTGGGACATAGCAGATATAAGGTATTTCACTGTCCTGCATAACCATATAGGTCCCAAAATGGTCTTGGGTGGGTCCACCCACATAATATACTTTAGCCAATTTACCGTTGGTATAGATCTCTACTTTGGTTGCCGAAACCGAAAGTAGTTTCATGGTATTATCAATGGCTGTTTTAGGGACAAATTGTTTTACTTCAACATTCCGAATAGCGTGAAGAATATTGGCCATCATATCCCCCCTGGCTTCGAATTCGTTATTAACCATCCATCGCTTGCCATCCTTTACTAAAGTAACACTTTGATTGCCTTTATTGGCCAAAAATATTTTATCAATACTGGCGGTATCCTTTATTTTAAATTCATTGTCTTTGCTGGTTAGGGTATTAGACCTATTCCCACATGCCGTAATAACTAACCCAAAAACGATAAGATAAATCAACCGTTTCATGCAAACCTCCTTTTTCTAATTTTATTATAAACCAAACCGAATATGATCACAATTAACATAGGTAAAACTACGTTGATGATTCGCAAAAAGTCACTCATACTAACCTTGGCTCCACCTATTTTTAATTTGGAGTTGAGCTTGGTCTTATCCAATAAGCGAATCCTAAAGTCTTTTGAACGTAAGGGTATAAACCAGGTATCATCCGTTAAATAGTTTACCGCATTTAAAAGGAAGGTTTTATTACCTGCATAATAAGTACCGGTCATTGGATCAAGCCCTAAGGGTAAGGTATTAAAATCTTTTCGGCTGTAGGCATTTTTTATGATGTCCCCATCACTTACAACAATCATTTTGGTGGGTTTACTTTTATTTAATGCTTTTACCGAACCCAACTCTACAATTCGATTCGAAAATACCGAACTAAATTCACCTTCCAGTAATACCGCTACTGGAATTGAATCCTTGCTAAAGGTTTCTTTATTCGGAATTTGTTCCACCACATTTAAGGAAATCCGGACCGGGGCATATTGTACTTTGGTCATATTAGAAGTATGCAACAATACGGTCTTTTTTATACCCAGGGTTTTAATGGTGTCCATGCTATTGGCAAACTCTAGTTTTAAGGAGTTGATGTTTTTAACAATGGGATGATCTCCATCAGGAGTAATTACCGGATAATAAAACCAAGGGGATAATTGCTCATTACTTTGGGTTCCAAAATTTCCAATATCAACCCTGATTTTGGCACATTCATTATCTTGAATAATGGTTGGGTTGATACGAACTCCATATTTAAATAATTGGTCATATAAACCTAAATCATATGGAAATGCCACTGTATAGTTTTTATCCCCAATACTGTCCAGGCTGGTAAACACATTGTCTAATAACCACAAAACCCTACCACCTCTCATAATATATTGGTCGATGATAAATTTAGATGCATCATCAAAAGCGGAATCAGGTTTAGCAATAATTAAACAGTCAATATCTTCCCGATCCAAAACGCTAACGTCATTTTTAATTTCAACGGCATTTACTTCATAAAACTCCCGAAGTTCTGTAACCATATCAGCCAAATTCAACTCAAACATTTCGCCATGACCTCTACTAAAAACTACCTGCTTCTTTTTCTTAAAGTTCATTACTTTATAAAATGCCTTGCAGAAATTATATTCCAATCTTTCGATCGACTGGTTAAGGGTATATTCAGCTCCCTGATTAAATTGGCTTTCGAGTAACTGAACGGGAACCTCTGTTCCACCGTAAGAAACAATGGCGCCGGGGAAAATTTGCCTTACCTTTTTTCCGCTAGCGGTGGTTTCCATGATATCCGTTGGAACTAAACCTTTTTCGGTTAATTGGAAATATATATTTTTTTGCAGTTCGGGATCTGATTGAGCATCGGCAAATGGATCAATAAATCGATATTCGAAATTACCCTTTGAATAGAATCGAAATTCCTGAAGGATTTCACGAGTAGCATTTTTGAGGCGTTTAAATCCTGCGTTTAGATCCTCATCCTTTCCATCTAGGTATACCGTTACAAGCATGTTGTCATTAAGGTTGCTGAGTATTTTTTTGGTACTGTCGCTTAATGAATATCTCTTTTCAGCTGTAAGGTCAATTCGTTCGAATTTAAGACTAGACGATACATTTAATATAATAATGATGGCCAGTCCTGCGAACAGTTGGAATATATCTCTAAACTTACGTTTTTTAAATAGTTCTTTCATGGTTACCATTTACGTTTTTGAAGAACTGTTTTGGTCCACAATAGGAAAAATGCATTGGCACTTATAAAATAAATTACATCCCGAGTATCTATAACTCCTCGGCTAATAGAAACATAATGTGGAATAATACCGATTTCCATAATCAGTAAGTTAAAGGCTTTAAAAAAGTCCAACTCCCCAATCCAATTAAATACTGCAGTCATTACAATGCATAGGGCTATTGACAATAAAATAGCAACAATTTGATTTTCGGTTATTGAAGAAGCAAATAGCCCAATAGAAATATATACGCTGGCCAATAATAGCAGGCCCAAATAGGATCCAATAACTGCTCCGGTATCTATATTTCCCACCGGATTTCCCATATAATAGAGACTGATATAATAAATGAATGTTGGAATAATAGCAAAAGCCACTAAAACGAGGGAAGCAAAATATTTTGCCAAAATGATTTTGGTTTCGCTAATGGGTTTGGTTACTAAACTTTCTATAGTTCCTGTGCTTTTTTCTTCAGCAAAGGATCTCATGGTAACCGCCGGAATAAGTAATAAGAAGATATAAGGTGCATTTTGAAAAAAGCTATCCATATTGGCATAACCCGTTGCCAAAATATTGTCATCTGTCCAAATCCAAAAGGTGAAGGAGTTTACCAGCAAAAACAGGATGATTACAATATAGCCTGTTAATGAACTAAAAAAACTATTGATTTCCTTTCTAAATAGCGCTATCACGAATAATATTTAATCGGTTCAAAATTAATCTTTTTATCGGTTTTTGCTGCTTACATTAAAAGGGGTTTGTCGAATCATTCACCTTTTTTAGTAAACTATAGGCAAAGGGAGGTCCACCAAAATAAGTTTTCGTGATCGCCCAGGTTCTTTTAAACAGGTCGGATTGTCTATATTTCTCAAGGGCTTCCTCATTTTCCCATTTACTCATGGTATAATAACAAGAAGCATTTTGCTCATCCTGATATAGTTCTAAAAAACGACACCCATTGAAATTTCTTATCTGTGGATAGGTTTCATTGAACATTTTTATGAAATCATCCACCTTATCCTTGTTAAATTCCATTCTTACGATTCTAACCAGCATATTATCCATCTATAAATTCCACTACCATTGAACTTCTTACCTCAACCCCCAACATTTTTGCGCAATTGGCATTGTGCATGGCTATTTCAATAAGACCCGAATAATTGATTACAGCCACCATTTCCCCTTCCATTACTTCATTATAATTATTCGAAATCTTGGTAATACTGTAAGTAACACTACGTACATATAATTTAAACCGCTTTCCATTCCTTACTTTTTCAAACAGATTGCGGGTTACATTGGTTATTAGGTTGCCATACACATCGATATAGAGGATACTCCCAACAATTCGATTAGGTTCTACCGTTGGGTAAAACATGGTTTTTTCTACCAGTTTAATTTCTGTTGCTCCTACTTCATCCAGTTTTTTTCCTTGAAACAAGTCGATGGCAGCAGGCACAAAAATATCCATGAGTGGGAAGGTGGTGAAGCTTTTCGAGTAGCCAGTGATGTCAAAAACTTTTTCGGGATGCTCCCCCATGCACATAAAGAAGATTCCCCGGTCGGCTCCGATAAAATAATGGCCTTTATGTTCAAAGGCAACAAAGCGGGATCCAAAGTCAATAGTGGTATTCACCGAAATGATATGCATGGTGCCTTTGGGGAACTGTGGTACAACATTCCTCAGCATAAAACTACCAATCATTTCATCCCCGGTTATGGTTGGATCATGAGAAATATCAATAATTTGTAAATCCTTTATTCCACTTAATAACTTCCCCTTAGCCATGGCCAAGTAAGGGTCTCTATACCCCAAATCAGTAAGAAGTGTTACAATTGCCATGGATTTACCTGAATAAGTGGTAAAAATAATTGAAAAAACAGGGCTAATTTGACTTCATTCAGCTATTTTTGAGCAATATAATTTTGAAAACTATTGAGTGAAAAGATAATTATCGTTGATTCACTGGATCAACTTCGGTTTTTTGGGGTGAATAATGAGTACCTCAAAACCATTCAAAAATTCTTTCCAAAACTGCAAATCGTGAGTCGTGGAAGTGAGGTAAAGGTTATTGGTACTGAAGAAGTAATCGATGATTTTCAGGAAAAGTTCCTATTACTACTTAACTATTACGAGAAGTATAACCAATTAGATCAGGAAGCCATTGCTGAAATTTGTGGTAATAATAACCGCGATTTTATTAAACAGCGCAATCCAGCTAACAGCGATGTAATCGTTTACGGCAATGATGGTTTGGTAGTAAAGCCCAGAACCCAAACTCAAATTAAGTTGGTTGAAGCCTGCAATAATGAAGATTTAGTTTTTGCTATCGGACCTGCAGGTACTGGAAAAACCTATGTGGCGGTAGCCATGGCCGTTCGGGCATTAAAGGATAAAAAAGTTAGAAAAATCATACTTACGAGGCCGGCAGTTGAAGCAGGAGAAAATCTGGGTTTCCTTCCAGGAGACCTTAATGAAAAGTTGGCCCCTTATCTTCAACCTTTATATGATGCCCTCAGGGATATGATACCCGCTGAAAAACTACGACAGTATACTGAAAATGGAACCATACAGGTGGCGCCATTGGCTTATATGAGAGGTAGAACTTTAGATAATGCCTTTGTAATTTTGGATGAGGCTCAAAATACCACCAAAATGCAAATGAAAATGTTTTTAACCAGGATGGGCAAATCCGCCAAGTTTATTGTTACAGGCGATATTACTCAAATTGACCTCCCAAGAAATCAAGGTTCAGGTTTGCAGGATGCAATGAAAATTTTAGATAAAGTAAAGGGTATTGGATTTGTTCAGTTTAATGAAAAGGATGTGGTACGACATGAGCTGGTAAAAAAGATACTTAATTCATATAATAAATACGAATCTTAATGTATATGACAATTACAAAAACGCAATTCAATTTCCCAGGACAAACCAAGGTCTATTATGGTAAGGTAAGAGATGTTTATACCATTAACGATAAATATTTGGTGATGATTGCCAGTGATAGAATATCTGCGTTTGATGTCATTTTACCACGACCGATTCCCTTTAAAGGTCAGGTACTGAATAAAACCGCTACAGAGTTTTTGCAACTTACTAAACATATTTGTCCAAATTGGTTTATCTCGGCCCCGGCACCTAATGTTGCTATTGGTTATAAATGTAATCCTTATCGTGTGGAGATGGTTATTCGTGGGTATTTAACGGGTCATGCCTGGAGAGAATACAGCAGTGGAAAACGATTATTATGTGGGGTTGAAATGCCCGATGGGTTAAAGGAAAATGATCCATTTCCGGTTCCAATTATAACCCCTGCAACCAAAGCTGAGGAGGGACATGATATGGATATCAGCCGTGAAGAAATTATTGCTCAGGGAATCATTCCGGAAGCAGAATATATTCAATTAGAAAAATATACCAGGGCTCTTTATGATTTTGGCGTTCAATATGCAGCTAAACAAGGATTGATTTTGGTAGATACTAAATATGAGTTTGGGAATTTAAATGGAGAGATATTATTAATCGATGAAATTCATACACCGGATAGCAGTCGCTATTTTTATTTAGACACCTATCAGAATAATCAGCAAAAAGGACTGCCTCAACAGCATTTAAGCAAGGAGTTTGTAAGAGAATGGCTGATCGAGAATAACTTTATGGGCAAGGAAGGTCAGCAAGTACCTGAAATGTTAGATGAGTTTGTGGAAACCGTGAGCAAAAGATATATTCACTTGTACGAAAAGGTTACTGGTAAATCCTTTTTAAAGGAGCGTACCGAGGATATTGAAACATCCATTGTAAATGAATTAAATAACCTTTCTTAAGCTATTGTTTCGCAAACTTTTTATAGCTCCACCTACCTTCTTTTTCAACACCCACTATGTAGAGTCCGCAAGCTAGTTCATTTATAGCAATGCTTTGTGCATTTTGAGCAGTCAATAGCATCTTGCCGTTTACATCTATTATTCTCACATTCTCGAACGACTCATTGAATTGAATAAAATCACTAGCAGGGTTAGGTAACATACTAAATGAAAAAGTCGGGGTTTCCTCAACACCAACAGGCATAGAATGAGGTCGAAGAACATATAGCCCTGTTTGCATATCAGAAACTAAAACTTTCCCGCTTGATAGAAATCCATAAACACCCCATGCTCCACGATATTCATCAAACAAAGCATCGCCAGGCCATGTATCATACCAAGCTACTTCCACAGGATTGCATGCATCAGAAATATCGAAGATCCTAACTCCGTCCTGATAATATGAAGCATATAAATAATCTCCTTTAATATGGGGATTATGTGCCATGTTAAACGGACCAACACCTGCTTCAAACAAAGTACATACCGAGAAGAAATTAAGGCCGGGTTGCATATCTATCATTTTAATTCTCATTCCTTGCGTTTCATCCATCATTACATAATGTTTTCCATCTTCGGTGAGCCAACCACTGTGATTATATCCCTGATCGTCGTAAAAAGGCATCACATCCAATTCAACCGGATTTTGAGGATCACCCATGTATCCATAGTACAAACCATCATATCCACAGTTAAAAAAAGCCGTATCGTTCCTTACAAAACCATCATGTATATAGGTAATAATATTATGTGTGAACATAGATAAGTATTGCGGGTTGGCTGGTGAAGAAACATCCAGAATCATGGCCGGATAGCCAACAGGAACTCCCGGAGAAAGCAGATCCGAGTTGATCCCGAACAAATAAACTTTTTGCATGGCTGTATCAACATGTATCTCATGCGACCTAATGATAAGTGAATCATTGTCGTATACCAAGTGCACACTATCAGGTAAATATTGCATATCAATTATTTGCAAACTGGCAGCTCCTTCATCAGATACTACATATAGGTAATTTCTATAGTTGTTAAATTCATGGTGAATAATTGGTCCTACTCTACCAGGTATAAAATCAATATAATCTATAATTGTGGTATCGGTGATATCGAAAAAATGGACTCCCATCGTGGAACCTAAAATAGCGTATTCTCTTCCATCCTTTTCGTATCCCCAAACATCATTGTATCTAAAATTATCGATAGAAGGAGGAGAATTGATCTCGGCAATGTTTGTATCCGTCCAACTATAAATCAAATCCATGTCATGGGAAATTTGCGAGAATCCGAACTGAATAATAAACCCGGCAAGTATTAAGGTAAAAAGTTTCTTCATATCATAAAAGTAATAATTATTAGGTCGAAAGATGAATACAATTTTATCCAATTATCGCTTAGTTTCAATTAAAATCGAATACAACAGCGGTAGAAGCGCCAATGGCCTATGCCCATTAGTCTTAATTTGTTCTGCTTGCAGAGTAAATTTGGAGTGGATCGCGGCCTACAATCCTCTCGGGGTATGTTATAGATGGGTTTCCGTCAATTTGTCAATGAAATAATTCAGGTTCCCAGATTACAAAAAACTTTCCAATTTTTTAACCCAATAAATACTGTATTTATTGCTTACTTTGTAATGAAATTTATCGATAAAAAATGAAAATTCACAATTTTAGTGCCGGTCCAGGAATATTACCAGAAGAAGTTCTGAGAAAATCAGCTGAAGCTGTTTTAAATTTTAATGATCTAAAACTTTCTCTTTTGGAGATTTCACATCGAAGTAAAGATTTTGAAGATGTGATGGAAAAGGCTAGAAACTTGGTAAAAGAATTATATGGCTTAGGCAATGATTATGATGTATTGTTTTTACAAGGTGGTGCAAGTTTACAATTTTACATGGTGCCCATGAACCTTCTAAAAACCAAAGCAGCATATATTAATACGGGTACTTGGGCAAGCGAAGCTATTGCTGATGCCAAGAAGGTAGGGAATATCGAAGTGATTGCAAGCAGCGAAGACAAAAAATTTACTTATATCCCAAAA
This sequence comes from Flavobacteriales bacterium, assembly GCA_040376605.1. Taxonomy (GTDB): domain Bacteria; phylum Bacteroidota; class Bacteroidia; order CAIKAF01; family CAIKAF01; genus JANWKQ01. The sequence continues at coordinate 19,470 of JBEIQI010000005.1, forward strand.
AACTTTACTGTTCCATCGGATGCCGATTATTTACATTTCACCAGCAACAATACCATTTATGGTTCGCAGTGGAAGGAGTATCCAAAGACTGATATCCCATTAGTTTGCGATATGAGCTCAGATATATTTAGTAAGAGAATAGATGCATCTAAATTCTCCTTAATATATGCCGGGGCACAAAAAAATATGGGTCCTGCAGGAGCTACGATGGTATTGTTTAAAAAGGATGTGGTAGGTAAAACGGGTCGTGATCTACCTAAAATGTTAGACTATGTGCAAAATGCAAAAAAGGATTCCATGCTTAACACTCCTCCTGTATTTGCCGTTTATGTGAGTATGCTTACTATGGAATGGCTTAAAAATAATGGCGGTTTGGAATGGATTGAAAAGTTGAATGACATGAAATCAAATACTTTTTATACCGAACTTGATTCGAATCCTCTATTTTATGGAACGGTAGAAAAGGAAGATCGGAGCCAAATGAATGCAACTTTCTTATTAAAGAATGAAGCTTTAGAACCAGAGTTTGATAAATTATTAAAAGAAGCTGGAATTAGTGGGTTAAGGGGGCATCGCTCAGTAGGTGGCTATAGGGCTAGTATGTATAATGCATTGCCACTAGAAAGTGTAAATGTATTGACAAGTGTAATGAGAGAAATGGCTAATAAATTTGCGTAATATTTATGAAAAAGATTCTTGCTAACGACGGACTTGAAAAATCAGGCATTGATTTATTAAAAAATGCTGGTTTTGAAGTGATAACTGATAAGGTGGAACAAGGAAACTTGATCGACTATATTAATTCTAATCATATCAATGGAATCTTGGTTCGTTCGGCAACCAAAGTCCGAAAGGATATCATCGATGCCTGTCCGGATTTAAAATTCATTGGAAGGGGTGGGGTAGGTATGGATAATATTGATGTGGAATATGCAAAAAGCAAGGGTCTGGCTGTAGAAAATACTCCGGCGGCTTCCACAAGATCTGTTGCGGAATTGGTGTTTTCTCATATTTATGCGATCTCAAGAATGTTGCATGATAGCAATCGTCAAATGCCCCTCAAAGGAGTTACGGAATTTAATGACCTCAAAAAAAATTATTCAAAGGGTTTTGAATTAGAAGGGAAAACGCTAGGGGTCATTGGTTTTGGTAGAATTGGTCAAACAGTCGCTAAAATAGCTTTAGGTAATGGAATGAATGTGATTGCTTATGATCCATTCGTTCAAAGTGCCTCCATTAAACTAAGTGTTGGAGAGCAGCATATTACGGTCGGAATTTATCCGGTTGAATTTGAAGAGGTAATTAAAAAGGCTGATATAATATCTTTACATGTGCCTATGCCAACCGATGGCAAGCCAATTATTGGAGCAGAGGAATTGGTCATGATGAAAAAGGGAGCCGTTATTATCAATACTTCACGAGGAGGAATCATCGATGAAAAAGCATTATTACAATCCTTAAATAATGGACATCTGGGTTTTGCAGGACTCGATGTTTTTGAAAATGAACCTACCCCATTAGGGGATTTATTGGTGCATCCAAAAGTATCTTCATCTCCACATATTGGTGGCTCCACAGCAGAAGCCCAGGAAAGAGTAGGGGCTGAAATTGCGGATAAAGTGATTCGTTACTTTTCTAATTAATGGCCAAGTTTTTACCTTTCAAAGGAATATTGCCTAATAAGGATTTCCCATCAAAGGTGGTATCTCGTCCATTTGATAATTATACCAAAGCCGAAATCAGAGAAATTCTTGATAACAATCCGGCCAACTTTCTTCATGTAATTGTACCGGCCATTCCAAATGAAGAGGATAAAATACCCTACGAGGAGAAATTAAAATTTGGGAAACTAACTTTCGATAAACTATTTAATCATCATGTTTTTAATGCTTCTAAACAACCTTGTTATTATGTTTATAGGCAGACCCAGGCCGATGAACAATATACTGGAATTATAGGTGCTATTAGTATTGATGATTGCATTATGAATGTGGTAAAGCCCCACGAACAAACCTTAGAACACAAAGAAGAAAAATTAAAGGAGTATTTAAAGATTATTGATATTAATGCCGAACCGGTGGTTATTTCTTATAAAGCTGATCATGAGATTAACGACTTATTAGAAGAGCTTACTAATCAGCCTGCCTATGCTTCTTTTGATTATCCTGGATTTGGACATCATGAGCTTTGGGAAATTTTTTCGGAAGAAGCCATTCGTAAAATTCAAGGCCGATTTGAAACTTTTAATGAACTCTACATCGCCGATGGACATCATCGTACAGCATCTTCTGTTTTATATGGAGAAGAAATGAGGAATGAAAATCCGGAGAGTACAGGCAAGGAAGCTTATAATTATTTTATGGCCCTGATGTTTCCGCATCATCAGATCAGGTTAAGAGAGTTTAATCGGCTGGTAAAGGATTTAAATGGATTTGAGATTGAGGAATTGCTTAAGTTGTTGGAGAAGGATTTTGAGATTGTTTATACTGGCACTTTCCCGGAAATTTCGGATTGGCTTTATTCTTTTGCTATGTATGCTGATAAACATTGGTATCACCTCATTCCCAAAAGTGGTGTAGTGGAGAAGTTGTCTGAAGACCATCAGTTGCCAACTCAGGTTTTAACTGATTTGGTGTTAAGTCCTATTTTAGAAATTCATGATTTAAGAAAAGATAAACGAATTGCATTTATTGGAGGGAAAACAGATCATGAACTATTAGAATCAAAAGTTGATAGGGGTGAGTTTGCAGCAGCATTTGTGGTTAATAAAATCTCTATTCCTCTCTTTAAAAAATTTGCGGATAACGGATGGTTTATGCCTCCCAAAAGCACATATTTCGAACCTAAGCTTTTGAGTGGACTGGTAGTATATTCTTTAAAGGAAAATTTATAAAATATTTCTTTGCCCAAAAATATTTGAACCAACTCTTACCATCGTGCTGCCTTCTTCTATGGCAATTAAATAGTCGCTACTCATACCCATTGAAATTTCTTTAAAGGAATCATCTTTCAAAAAATATTCTTTTTTAACCTGGTTAAAAATATTTTTTAGAACCTTAAATTCATTACGAACAACTGACATATCACTTGTATTGGTAGCCATTCCCATTAAACCTCTAAATTCGATATTTGGATACTGGTTCAACAATGCACAAATTTCATGTAATTCAGATTCATCCAAACCAAATTTAGTCTCTTCCTTGGCAATGTACATTTGCAAAAGGACAGGTATTTTTCTATTTATTCGGTTACCTTGTTTATTGATCTCCTCTAATAATTTCCTACTATCCACACTATGGATCAATCCAATAAAAGAAGCGACATACTTAACTTTATTGGTTTGCAGATGACCCACTAAATGCCATTCGATATCTTTAGGTAGGGTTTCAAATTTGTCTACTAACTCCTGGACTTTATTTTCACCGAAAACTGTCTGTCCGGCATGGTAAGCTTCCAAGATATCCTCGTTTGGCTTGGTTTTACTTATAGCCACTAAGGTAACATGATGAGGTAAATGTTTTTTAACCTCTACTAATTGATCTGAAATAAAACCCATATTAAACAGCTTGAGTCTCGAACATGCCTTTTAGCACTCCAACAACAGTATCAACTTCCTCCTTCGTGTTGTGCTTGCTAAAGGAAAAACGAATGCTTGGTCTGTCTCCGGCACATTTAATTCCGGCCAAAACATGAGATCCCACATTACTACCGCTGCTACATGCTGATCCACCAGAGGCGCAGATTCCCATAATGTCAAGCTTCATCAAAAACATTTCAGAATCCGGAGTGGCTGGAAATCTAACATTTAATACTGTGTACAAGCTGTTCTCAGAAATATCTCCATTAAAATCTACGTCTTGTATTTCTTCGCGTAGTTTATTAATCATGTAGTTTTTTATTCCACGAATATGCTCTTGATCAGCATCCATATTTTGATAAGCAATTTCCATTGCTTTAGTTAATCCAACAATTCCATGAATATTCTCGGTGCCGGCTCTCATGTTTCTTTCTTGAGATCCACCTGTTATATAGGGCTTAATTTTCACATTGGAATTGATATATAAAAATCCAATGCCTTTTGGCCCATGAAACTTATGTGCAGAACAGGTTATAAAATCGATAGGAATTTCTTTTAAATTTATGGGATAATGTGCTATTGATTGCACGGTATCACTATGAAACAGAGCATTGTATTTTTTGCAGATATTTCCAACATCCACCAAATTTATCATGGTGCCAATTTCGTTATTGGCATGCATTAAACTCACCAATGCCGGTGTTGAATCGTCTTGTAAAAGTGTTTCTAAATGTTGCAAATCAATTTGACCCTTCTCATTAACATTTACAAATTGAATCCGAATTTTGTTTCTATGCCAAAGATCCTCTACGGTATGAGATACAGCGTGATGCTCAATGGTGGTGGTAATTACCCGCTTAACACCAAGATCATCAACTGCTGATCTAATGGCCATATTATCTGCTTCTGTTCCTCCGCTGGTGAAAAATATTTCCGATGGAGAACAATGTAAAAACTCGGCAATTTTTTTTCTTGATTTTTCAATATGTGTTCTTGCTTCTCTTCCCATCGAATGAATACTGCTCGGGTTACCATAACTGGTTCTCAATATTTTGGTCATTTCTACAATTACCTCTTCATCAATTGGAGTACTTGCGGCATTGTCCATGTATATTTTACCCATAATTTTGTCTTTCTTTGCCCTACAAAAATACGCTTTTTATTTATTAAAATGTCTTATTGGTTGTTGTGCATAGAGGGCATTTTTATAGTCGTAAAATGCCATTTGTTAAAGGCAGTCTCAAGGGTGAATTATAATTCTTAACTTTACCAAATGTTCAAAAAGAAAAATAAAAACAATTTGCAGGGTCTCTATCGGCTTGCTTATCAATTAATTTTTACGGTTAGTGCCCTTTCTCCCTTATTCCTTGCATCTCAAACAATTAGAAAGTTTGAGTATATTAAAGCCACTCGTGATACCGTTTTGATGAATACGGATCATTTTTATATAGGTGGCGAACTTGGTTTTGGGTTTAATATTGGCCCTACTGCCACCATATTGGTTGGCCCACAAATGGAAACAAATGTAGCACCTTTTGAAATTGGGGATCTATCAACGATCAGCCCAACAAAATTTTACATGGGATACGCTTTTAAAAGTCATCATTTCGAAGGAGCATTCGGTATGGCTCGGGAGCGGATTAATGTATCAATTATGGATAGTATGGGCGGAAGGGCAATTGACTATAACAGAAGTAAAACCTATGTTACACTTACCGCCCGATACTTCTATAGATTCCCGATCACAATTCCACGAATGAAAATGATGATGGGAGCAGAAATTGGAATTGGGTATCATCCTAAAATGTTACCATCGCAGCCGAATTTTACGGTATATGATAGCTCGTATACCATGAGTACGTCTTCCCTGCAGAGTCGTGATTTTCAGTTAATGTTGGGGATCAGTGGACGGATGGATATAAAACTGTTTAAAAATCTAACCTTAACTTTGGTTTCAACTATTATTGGAAGTCCTATGAAAGGTTCGGAATATGCATTAAATTACACTTTGCCGGTAGGAACTAATCAAAATGCGCAAGTTTATGGAAGTGTCCTAAATATTAATTTAAATGCCGGATTAAAATTTGATTTTTTCACGCATAAGAAGAGAAGGGAAACCTACGATAAGTATAATATTGAGGATCCATTTAGGGATAAATAGTTTATAATTTAATAGGCTACCCCGGTTTATAACCTAAGGGAGGGGGAAAAAGAGTTTCAGCTAACACCCAAAAAAACGATTATCTTTGAGCTCTAATTCAAGTTAACATGTCTTCAATTCTTATTTTAGGTGCAATGAGTGATGTGGCGCAAGCCTTGGCCCATGAATATGCAAAAAATGGTTACGAAATTATTCTGGCAGCCAGAAAAATGGATCGGCTCGAACCTTTAAGAAAGGATTTAGAAATACGTTATAATGTTAAGGCATTCACCTATGAATTTGATGCTTTGAATTTTGGTTCTCATCTGGATTTTTATAAAAATTTGAAACATGATCCAACTGTTATTGCTTGTGTATTCGGCTACCTCGGTGATACTACCATGGGATTAACCGATTGGCAAGAGGCAGAACAAATTTTGAATGTAAATTATACCGGGGCAGTTAGTATTTTAAATGTAGTTGCTACAGAAATGATGAATCGAAAGCAAGGTACCATTATAGGAATTAGTTCGGTAGCTGGTGAAAGAGGTCGTCAATCAAATTTTTTATATGGCAGTGCTAAGGCTGGATTTACGGCTTATTTAAGCGGTTTGAGAAATAAATGCTTCCATTCTGGTGTTCACGTTATGACCGTAAAACCGGGTTTTATTAAAACTTCCATGACGCAAGGAATGCCTTTAAATCCTAAATTAACAGCAACTCCTCAAAAAATTGCATCAGATATATACAAAGCTGCAAATAAGAAAAAAAATGTCTTATTTAGTTTATGGATGTGGAAGTATATCATGATGATTATTACCTCGATTCCTGAAGGAATGTTCAAGAAAATGAAGATGTAAATGGGGTTTTCAAACTGGGAATATTTGGGGAGCTGTTTATTTGGTTACAACGATTCTTGTTCCCATAATGGTAGGGCTTTTACCGTATTTATTAATAAAAGAAAAGAGGCCGACTTAATGAGGAATAAGTCGACCTCTGAACCCTAAACACCTTAACACTATGAAAAAAGTAAAGAACAATTTTATTTTATATTGTCTGTTATAAATGACAGACGAACTAATTAGTCAATATCGTTTTTGTTTCTGGTTGCAGGAAACCAAACAGGTATATAAATAGCCTTTGTTTCTTTTTGTTTTGAACCTACCAACAATTTAAAAAGTTGGATAATTTGTTCCTGAATCCTCCTAGCCATAAACTTTGTTTTTGTTGTTAATCTATTAAACAGGCTAGAACAAAAAATGTTGTATTTATCCTGGTGACAAAAAAAGGCTTTTGTCGGGGGATTTTTTTCCTACTTTTGGCTAATCGATCATGGAGGAAATAGCAATTTTTTCGGATTCCGCTTTTATGAAGGAAGCTCTTAGGGAGGCCATCAAGGCTTTTGATAAGGATGAGGTCCCTATCGGTTGCATTATTGTACTTAATAATAGGGTTATCGCCCGGGGGCATAATTTAACTGAGACATTAAATGATGTAACAGCCCATGCAGAAATGCAATGTATTACCGCCGCCGAGAATTATTTAGGAGCTAAATACCTCAATGACTGCGTGATATATATTACCCTTGAGCCTTGTTTAATGTGTGCCGGAGCCTTAAGATGGGCTCAAGTAGGCCGAATTGTATTTGGAGCCCCGGATACTAAGTATGGTTTTGGAAAATTTATCGAAAATATTGTTCACCCTAAAACATTGGTTACCGGAGGGATAATGGAAGCAGAATGCTCAGACTTGTTGACTGCCTTTTTTAAAAAAAAGAGAAAAAAATGAGTCCTAGCCCCATCCTATGTTAACTCCAACTAATAAATATCGCTGGATTTTTTATTCCGGATGGCTATTATTGTTGCTCATTCAGGCTTATTTTACAGAGTTAATTGATGATGAAGCTTATTATTGGTTTTATTCCAGACAATTAAGTTGGGGTTATTTTGATCATCCACCGATGATCGCTTTGATGATTAAGGCCGGTTATTCATTGTTTCAGAATGAATTAGGTGTTCGAATTTTTTCTGTGTTGGCTAGTTTAGCTAGTTTGATCATCATAGAAAAATTGCTGGTTCAAAAAAACTTTTTGCTCTATGCCACTTTAATTTCAACCATATTGATTTCTCAACTTGGAGGATTTATTGCCGTTCCGGATAGTCCCTACTTGTTTTTTATCACCCTTTTTATTTTTCAATTTAAACGATATCTGGCAAACAGCAATTTGTTCAATGGAACTATTTTGGGTTTGCTAGCGGCCTGTATTCTTTATAGTAAATATCATGGGTCCATGTTATTGTTCTTCATGGTTTTGGCAAACCTGTCTTTATTCAGGAAATGGAGTTTTTATCTCTGTATTGTTATTGCTTTACTTGCTTATTTGCCGCACCTTATTTGGTTGGTTAATAATGATTATCCATCGTTTTATTATCATTTTGGAGAACGAAATGTGCCTTCTTATACCATAATGTCCACAATAGAATATTTATTAGGCCAGATAGCGATTTATGGACCCTTAACTTCCTTTATTATTTTTTATGCATTGTTTAATTTTAAAGGTAGGTCTAAATTCGAACGTACACTTAACTTTGCCTCTTTTTCTGTACTTGTTTTCTTGTTTTTATTCTCCTTTAAAGGAACCATTGAAGCCAATTGGTCAATTGCTATTTTTGTTCCATTATTAATTACAACTCACCAATATCTAGAAGCTAATAAGAGAGTCCGAAAGATTTATTATTATACAGTTCCCCTTTCTTTGTTAATTATTATAACCCTTCGGATTTTTCTTATTTACGATTTTACCAATGGAAGATTAAATTTAAGAGTAGATCTTCATCATAAACGGGAATCGAGTTTACAAATTCAACAAAAAGCAGGAAATCTACCTGTTGCTTTTGTTAACTCTTATCAACAGGCCTCTATTTATTCATTTTACACCCATCAGCAGGCAATTTCTTTAAATAATATTTTCGGGAGGATGAATCAATATAATTTATCATCATTGGAGGATAGCCTTCAAGGGAAGAAGGTATTTGTTGTAGCAAACTGGCCTGCCCCGGAAACCGATAGTTTTTATGTCGATCATAAATTGGTTAGGTTTGGAATCATCAATCACTTTAGTTCGTTTTCAAAACTTTATTTTCATAATACAACTCCAGAAATTTCAGTGAAACAAGGAGATAATTTGAAGATGAAAATCCAAGTTGATCAGCGATATACAAATATGGTTGTTTTTGATACAACCTCTACATATCCGTCTTATATAACCTACTATTATTTTGTAAAACGTAAATTGGTTCATGAGGGGAATACGGGAATACAGATTACCAAGGAGATGTTAAATAAAGAATTATCGCTTGATATAACAACACCTCCATTAACCGGCACCTACCATCTTCGAATTGCCGTTTCAACCGGATGGTTGCCACCAACATTTAATAGTAAGAAGTGGAAGGTTGTAGTAAACTAATTAGAACATCAATAAGGAAGAATCACCATAGCTTAAAAACCGATAATTATTTTCTAAAGCATTTTGGTATATCTTTTTCCAATCATTTCCCACCAATGCACAAACTAATAATAATAAAGTAGATTGTGGTTGATGAAAGTTGGTGATAATTCCATTAGCCATTTTGGCTTGGTAACCGGGAACAATATAAATGGATGAAAAACCTTGTAAAGAGGAAAGATTTTTATCTTCCATCCATTGTAATATGGCATTCATGGATTCAATCACAGAAATGTTTTCCGTTAATAATGAATATGGAAAAAATGGTTGGATTTTGAACTCTTCAATTGTTTTTTTGATGATTCCCACCCCAAACCAATATAAACTTTCCAGGCTTCGTAAACTGGTGGTACCTACTGCAATAATTGGCCCGTTATGGTTAATGATGGAATATATAAATTCTTTGGAATAGATGATATATTCTTCATGCATGGGATGTTCCAACGCATTTTCAACACTTACAGGTTTAAACGTTCCAGCTCCTACATGTAAAGTGAGGTATTGGCAGGTAATATTTTTTTTATTGAGTTGCAGGTAAATCGATTCATCAAAATGCAGTGCTGCGGTTGGTGCAGCAACTGATCCACTTAACTCAGCGAAAGTGGTTTGATATCTTGTTAAATCTATTTTTTCCGTTGGTCTATTTAGATAAGGAGGTATAGGAAGAGAACCTAATTCATGAAGGATATCGATAAATGCTACATCTCCAGAATAATGAAATTCTACTAAATCATTTTCCCGGTCTTTCCAATGGGCAGTTAGACTTTTATTTTCATCGTGAAAATGAAGAATATCGTTCAACTTCCATCTTTTTTTATTACCGATCATGCACTTCCAAACAGTTTTGCCTTTTTGCTGAAGAATGTCGGTAGCATTTTCTGGATTGGCTGGGTTTAATAAAAACACCTCAATTTCGGCACCGGTTTCTTTTTTAAAGTACAACCTGGCCTCAATTACTTTGGTGTTATTAAATACCAGCATGGCGGATTCAGGAAGTAGATTGGGTAATTCAATAAATGAATGATGTTCGATATTACCTGCCTTGTAAAAGAGTAATTTTGATTGCGACCTTTGTTCAAGTGGATATTTGGCGATTTTCTCTGCAGGGAGAGAATAATCAAATTCTTTGATATCAATATAAGAATGTTTCAAGATATATTTTCTAATTTTCGGCTTTCAATAATAAGATGCAAATAGACGCAATTTATCAGATTTATAAAAATCATCCTATAATATCAATTGATAACAGGAAAGTTGAACCTGGTTGTATTTTTTTTGGAATTAAGGGTGAAAAATTCGACGGCAATGCTTTTGCAAAAACTGCTTTGGATGAGGGTGCAGCATATGCCATTATTGATAATAAGGAGTTTTATGTGGATGAGAGAACCATCTTGGTAAACGACTCTTTAAAGACGCTACAGGAATTGGCAAAAATGCATCGACGTAGTTTTGATATTCCATTTATTGCTATTTGTGGTTCGAATGGTAAAACAACCACCAAAGAACTTACCTATGCGGTTTTGTCTTCTGCATTTAATGCTTTTGCAACTAAGGGTAATTTAAATAATCATATCGGGGTGCCTTTAACTATTTTGTCTATTCCTGCAAATACTGAAATGGCTATTATTGAAATAGGTGCTAATCATTTGCAAGAGACGTATGACTTATGTGAAATTGCAGAACCCAGCCATGGTATTGTTACCAATAATGGGAAAGATCATTTGGAAGGGTTTGGAAGTATTGAGAATGTAATTACTGCAAATGGTGAGTTGTTTAAATGGCTTAGAAAATCAATGGGAACCGCCTTTGTTAATTATAATTATCCGGATTTGGTAAAAGCATCGTCAGGGCTATCCCTGGTAAGTTATGGCGGTGAGCCGACCTGTACCTTTGTTTATAAAAACGTTCCAGGAGTTTATGCTTCCATTCAAGTGGGAAAGGAAGACCTGGTTATTTCATCACAATTATTTGGAGATTTTAATGGGGACAATATTGCAACAGCAGCCGTTATTGGAAAACATTTTAGTGTATCGGATGATAAAATTAAACTGGCTATTGAAAATTATAAGCCGGGAATGAATCGTTCTCAAATATTCCAAAAGGATCAGGTAACTTACTATATAGATTGTTACAATGCTAATCCAAGCAGCATGAAGTTGGCCATAGATAGTTTTATTAAATCGGCCCAATCACCAAAGGCCTTAATTTTGGCAGATATGCTCGAATTGGGCAATCATAGTGAAAAAGAACATTCATTAATCATTGATCAAATTAAAGGCAAAGATATTCAAAAGGTGGTTTTAATTGGTAAATACTTTGGTATGCTCAAGGATCAAATTCCATGTGTTCATTTTGACAAGACAGAGGAAGCCAAAACTTGGTTCAATGATCAGAGTTTTACAGGTTGGAGTATTCTGCTTAAAGGCAGTAGAGGTTATGCCCTGGAAAAATTAATCAATTTTTAATTTC
>JBEIQI010000060.1:0-13890 GCA_040376605.1 Flavobacteriales bacterium
TATTGTTGGATCACATGCGATGAATATCAAACTATCTGTTGCACGGGCAAAGTCAATTTATTCATGGTTAACTCAAAACGGTATTGCCAAAGAAAGAATTACCTTCAAAGGTTACGGACCAGATTTACCTATTGCAGATAACGAAACACCTGAGGGAAGGGCACTTAACAGAAGATCTGAAATTAAAATACTCGAAGAATAATGCACCTTAAATTAACCACCCTAATATTTATTTTTTTCTGTAGTATTTTAGGCTATAATCAAGCTAATGTAGAATGGAAAAAAGAAAATTTTCCAGGAAAGCAGCAAGAGTTTGACGTAGCACATAAAGCCTATTTATCTGGTGAGAAGCTCTATTATCAAGGGCCACCATCTTACGAAGCTGCGCTTGTTAAATATCTGGAAGCGTATCAATTCAATCCTAATAATGATTATTTAAACTTTCATATTGGTCATATTTATTTTGCCATTCATCAGCCGAAATATGCCGAAAAGTATTATGAAATAGCTATCAAGCTGAATCCGAAATTACGTGAATTAATATTATTTGAATTAGCAGATGCCTATCATCAAGACGGTGAATGGGATAATGCAATTGCCCATTATAACGAATATAAAGTATTCCTAACAGAGGGTGGTCACAAGCATATCAATCTCCGTCAACAGGATGTTAACCAAGAAATAAGATTTGTGAACCTTTGCATTCGCCAATGTGAAACAGGAAAAATATTAACCCACGATACGGTTCCAATCATTTTTGAGAATATCTCCCCGGCAATTAACACTAAATACCCAGAATATTCTGCGGTGGTTAATCACAATGAGGACCTATTAGTTTTTGTATCCCGAAGACCAACGAATACAGGCAGTAAAGTAAGTCATGGAGAACCCTTTGAATATGATGATATTTATTACTCTCGAAGAGATCAAAACGGATGGTCAACCGGAAAACTTTTAACCGGTGAAGTAAATACACATGCTCATGAAGCACCCGTTTGGATTAGTGGTGATGGTGCCCGACTTCTTTTATATTATAACAAATCAAAAAAAGCGAACCTAAAAAAGCAAGGAGATATTTATGAGTCAAATTTCATAGATGGTAAATGGACAGAACCAACATCTTTGAAAATGATTAACTCAAGTTTTAGAGAAACTCATGCCTCTATTTCAGATGATGGAAATACCATCTATTTCACTACGAATAATCCAAAATACGCCAAACACGGTGGAATGGATATCGTAAAAACGACTTTCGATAAAACAACGAATTCCTGGTCTGATCCGGTGGATATCGGTGATATGATTAACACAGAATGGGATGAAGAAAGTCCATTTATTAAACCAGACGGAAAACATTTTTATTTTAGTTCACAAGGTCATAGTTCCATCGGTGGATTTGATTTTTTTAAATGCGAATTGGGAGATAGTGGTTTTTCTGAGCCCATTAATTTAGGATTTCCATTAAACACTCCTTACGATGACGCATTTATATATGTATCAGATGATGGCAAAAGGGTTTTCTTTAACTCTAACCGAATTGGAGGATTTGGGGCCAATGATATTTATGAAGGCTTTATTTTATCTGCTGTAAATATCCCCGTTGAAATTACAGTGAAGGATGCTAGAACCAAAGAGATAATTGAAGGCGCAACAGTTGTGGTGGAGGAGTCTCAGGACAATCCATTATTCAAACAAGTAGTAGCCGCAAATTCTGGCACATATTCTGTTTATGTTGGAGTAAGTAAGACTTTTAAAATTATGGTTGATGCTCCGGCCTATATATCCCAGAAAAGTTCATTTAATACTCGGTTCGAACAAATCGTAAATTTTGATACGGTAAAAATCAGACAAACTGTTTATTTAGATAGAGATGATGCGCCCATTGCCTTTACTGGCCAGCTGTTTGATAAAATCACCAAAAGTCCCGTGGACGGAATCGTTGAAATTACTGTAGAAGACAAGAAGATCGCCCATTTAACAACGGTTAATACGAAATTTTCAACTGAGTTGCCTAAAAATGTGAACTATACCGTTACTATGTTAGCAAAAGGACATATGCCCTATAGAGAAACATTTAAATTAACCCCAGAAGCTAATAATAAAGATGCTTATTTGGATAGAATTAAAGTAGGTGATCGATTTGCCATGCGAAACGTTCAATACGAATCAGGTAAGGCCACCTTGAAAAAGGAATCAATCAATGAACTGGAGATGCTGAAGGAGTTCCTTACAGAAAATCCATATGTTAAATTAGAAGTTTCGGCTCATACAGATAGCATAGGATCACATTCATCCAATATGAAATTATCTGATGCAAGGGCTAAATCAATCTATACCTGGCTAACAACTAATGGGATTTCTGAAAAAAGAATCACCTTCAAAGGTTATGGACCAGATATTCCAATTGCAGATAATAAAACTCCCGAGGGAAGAGCCCTTAACAGACGCTCAGAAATAAAAATATTAGAAGATGAATAAAAAACCTTACTAAACCTTACTAAACCTTAATTCTCTATGAAAAAGCTTATTCTATTAATGTTGTTTTGTGCAACAGCACTTGTTTATTCTCAAAACAATATAGAATTTACCGATAAAAATTTTCCCGATAATAAAACTGGATTAAAAAGTGCACTAGCCAACTTCGAAAAAGGTGATGAGTATTATTATAATGGACCTCAGGCATGGGAAACCGCATTAAAGTATTATATCAAAGCCAATGAATTTAATCCTAATAATGCTCGGTTAAATTTCCAAATTGCTTCAATATATCGTCAATTTAATAATACACATACTGCTGCTGAATTCTATGAAAAAGCAATTTTATTGGATAAAGAATATAGAAACAGAGCCCTCTTACCTTTAGCTGAAGAGCTACATCTAGATGGACAGTGGGATAAGGCCATTGAAATGTATAATGAGTATGATGGATTGCTTAATTCAAATGATGCTAAAAAAATAGAATTGGAAAATCCGGAAGGATCATTGGATGTAGAAAAAAAATATGTTGGAATGCGAATTGCCCAATGTAATAATGGTAAAAAAAATGTACGTGACTCCATTCCAATTATCATGCTCAACATGGGACCTGAAATTAATTCAAGGTATCCGGATTATACTGCTGCCGTTAGTTCAACAGAAGATATGATCGTTTTCACTAGCAGACGAGCCGGAAGCACGGGTGGGGCCATTGACTTGGATTCACCATTTGAAAGGGAAGATATTTATTATTCAACCAAAAATGAAGATGGTACCTGGAACACTGCCAAAAAAATTAAGGGTGATGTTAATTCAGGTGATCATGATGCCGTTGTTTGGTTATCACCTAAAGGAGATAAACTTATTATATATCGATATAATAAAAACGATAATGGTGATCTTTACGAATCGGAGTTTAAAAATGATTCATGGACTGCTCCTGAACCAATGAAGATGATTAATTCTAAGTTTAGGGAGACCCATGCTTGTTATTCTCCTGATGGAAATACTATTTATTATACAACCGCTAATCCTAAATATGCTAACAAAGGAGGAATCGACATCTGTTTAGTAGCTAAGGATGCTAATGGAAAGTGGAGTGAACCAAAAGGAATTGATGAAATAAATACCATCTACAATGAAGAATCCCCCTTTATTAAATCAGATGGGAAAACTTTTTATTTTAGTTCCCAAGGACATACGTCCATTGGTGGTTTCGATATCTTTAAATGTGAAATAGACGCTGGTAAATTCACTACACCCAAAAATGTCGGATTTCCAATCAACTCCACTTCTAATGATGTATTTATTTTCTTCACTGAAGATGGTAAAAAAGCATTCTTTGATTCGGATAGAAAAGGTGGTCAAGGAGAAAAGGACATCTATGAAATGTACATCCTTGATGCCATTAAACTACCACTCATTGTTGAGGTATATGATGAAAGAACCAATCAATTGATATCTTCCGACCTTAGTGTAATCGAAACCGGATACATTCCTATTGAGATAGATATGAAAAATGATGCCTTGGGTAAATATTCATCGATTATTGGCGTTTCTAAATATTATACAGCTGATGCAAGAGCCGAAGGGTATGAGTCTAAGAAAGTTAAATTTAATACCAAATTCGAAGGGTTGCCCAATTTTGATACTTTGGTGATTAAGCAAAAACTTTATTTAAAGCCAACCTTCGCGCCAATTGTAATGAAGTGCGACTTAAAGGATAAAAAGAGCCTTGCGGTGGTTAATGGAGAAGTAGAAATTACTGCTGGTGAAAATGTAATCGCCAAATTACAAACGGTTGATGGTAAATGCGAATATCGACTAGAAATCGATGTGGATTACGAAGTTATCGTAATTGCTAAAGGCTATAAAATGGTAAAAGAAAAAGTAAGATTTAGCAAAGACGACTTGCAGAAGACCATATATTTAGGAAATTTCGAATTAGAAGAGCTTGAGCTAGGAGATAAATTCGTATTAAAGAATATTTATTTCGATTATGATCGTTCAAACTTACGCACTGAATCTGTAAATGAATTAAATATTCTAAAAGAATTCTTGATTAATAATCCGGATGTTCGTGTAGAAGTTTCTGCCCATACCGATAACCGTGGCTCAAAAACATACAATTATGCATTATCCGATTCAAGAGCAAACTCTGTAATGGTATGGTTGGTAAACAATGGAATTGATCAATCTAAATTAACTAGCAAGGGTTATGGATTTGATCAACCAATTGCACCAAACGATACCGAGGAGAATATGCAATTGAATAGAAGGGTTGAGTTTAAGATCATTAAGTAGAAAATAGAGATAAGACCAAAATGGTCAATCTCTTTAATCTTAATAAGGTCAATAACTTAAATTGAATGGATGAAAACGGATAATTATATATCCAAATAATTCATGAGCATATCAAAACGATCCCTCATATCATCTTGTGATCCAGTTTCCATGTATGAACCTTTGATAATATAATTGTACCGAGTAAATGTAGCCAATACGTTTCTAAGGTCGGTGCGATTCACCTTAACCACGACATTCATTAATGTACTGTCGGGAATAGTATTTACATAACAGCTGAGGATCTTGCAATCATTACTTTCTACTATCTGGGCAATCTGAGATAAACTATAATCTCGTTCGTTTACCTCCAGAACAATAATTCCACCAGGATCTCGAATAGAAGATAAGTTGGCTAAATTTTTCACCAAATCCTTCATGGTAATGAGGCCTAAATACTTTTGATTCTCATCTAGCACTGGAATAACCGATAAATTTAATTCAGCCACAATCTTAATCACTTCATAAATATGCTGAGTATTCCTCACAAAAGGTTGAGATAAACTTAATTGATAACCACCCAGAGCTTCTTCAGGGGCATTATAATTAATAATATCCTCCTCTGATACCATCCCTAAAAAATCAGTATGGTTAACAATTGGCAAATGTGAAATTTTAAATTCCTCCATCCAACCCAACGCCTTTAAACCCGTATCCGAAGTTTTTAAGGGTGGAATCTCATTACTTATTAGTTCTTCTGCTATCATCTAATTATTCTTGGTTATTTACTAATTTTACAGCAGGTACTTTATTTGGAAATTATATAAGCGAAACTAGGAATTTAAACCCTTAAAACTTCCAAAAGTTTAGATTATTATTTAAAAATAGGTTAAGATGGCCAAACTCTCTGTAAACATTAATAAAATTGCCACCCTACGAAACTCTAGGGGAGGCAACGTTCCCAACGTCTTGCAAGTTGCCTTGGACTGCGAAAGATTTGGTGCTGAAGGCATTACTGTTCACCCCAGACCCGATGAAAGGCATATTAAAACAAAGGATGTTTTTGAGCTCAAACCAAACCTCACAACTGAGTTTAACATAGAAGGATATCCAAGCGTACCATTTATTGAAATGGTTTGCAAGATACAACCGGCTCAAGTTACTTTAGTACCCGACTCCCCGGATGCTATTACCAGCAATGCCGGTTGGGATACCTTAAAGTACAAAGATTTTTTAAAGGAGGTGATTAAGGAGTTTAAAAGCAAAGGAATACGTACGTCAATATTTATTGATCCTGTAGAGGATCAAATGCCTCATGCCGCTGAAACCGAAACCGATAGAATCGAATTATATACCGAAGCATATGCCGCAAATTACGTTAGCGGAAAAAAATTAGCTATATTACCCTATGTAAAAGCGGCCAAAAAAGCAACTGAATTTGGATTGGGAATTAATGCCGGACATGATTTAAGTTTGGAAAACCTCAAATTTTTTTCAGAACATATTCCGAATCTTTTGGAAGTAAGTATAGGTCACGCTTTAATCGCAGATGCACTCTATTATGGTTTAGAAAATACCATTCAAATGTATAAACGCCAACTTGGCTAATCATGAAACTATTCTTTAGAAAATACGGAAACGGTAAACCCTTAATTATCATGCACGGGTTATTTGGCAATTCAGATAATTGGAATACCCTGGCAAAAAAATACGGAGAACATTTTACCACCTATACTGTTGATCTACGAAACCATGGTCAATCACCGCATAGTGATCATTGGGACTATGAATCCATGGCAGAAGATGTATCCCAACTAATGAATGATGAGGGCATTTCCTCTGCACATATTATGGGTCATAGCATGGGTGGCAAGGTGGCCATGTATATGTCTGGTATGTTTCCGAAAAAAATTGATCAACTCATTATTAGTGATATTGCACCTAAACATTATAGGCCACACCATCAGGAGATTTTAGCTGCATTAAACCATCTGGATTTTACAATTATAAAATCAAGAAAAGACGCAGAAAGCTATATGGAATCGAAAATTCCTGATTTGGGAACACGTCAGTTTTTATTAAAGAATTTATATTGGAAAGAAGAGCAACTTGCCTGGAGATTTAACTTACCCATCATTTCAAAAAACATTGAAATAGTTGGAACTGAACTGCCTCAGCTAATTGTATTTGAAGGTCCTACCCTATTTATTCGCGGTGGTAATAGCCGATATATTCTCGATACGGATATTGATCATATCGTTGAACATTTTCCAAACAGTAAATTGTATACCATCGAAGGTGCTAATCATTGGCTTCATGCCGAAAAGCCCTTTGAATACTTACAGGTAACTACCGATTTTTTATTATAAAGTCCACAACACCCATGGCCCGCTACCCCTTGCTTTTCGCTATATCCGCAGCTACAGCTGCGGGATGCCGCTGCAATCAAGTAGGTAGCAAAAAAAGAAGGATATCAATTAAAATTGATATCCTTCTTTTTTTAGAATAAATTTTAGTCCTTATTGTTCCACAATTTTTATGTTATCCACCTCCCAAGTTTTACCATCACTTCCAGATCCGGTATATTTAATACCAATATGCACATTGCTTCCAGTGGTATAAGTAGATAAATCAATATCCCCCGAGTTAACCCAAGAAAATCCTCCACCTGATAAAGTTACCGGCAAATTAGTCCAGGTACCCGTTGCAGGTAAACCACTTACATAATCAGTTGAGTAAGATACCACTAAATTGGCCCCTGAATAATTACATGCCGTTTCCATTGAAAAAATTGGATTAGTGGAACTCGATGCAAAATAAGTAAGATCAATAGAAGGAGAAATTAACCAGGTCTCACAGGCAACATTGGGTGGTAAGTAATTTTTACATTGACCATAAACACCTCCAAATACAGCTCCTTGAGTATTTACTGACCAGTTGATGGAAGGACCAATTACTTGCTGCACTGTCCATCCATTAGACACAACCAAACCATCTTCGAAGTCCTTGTAAACCAATGGATCACCGCAACGAGGTCCGGTTAAATTTAAATCAGCCGGATTTCTTACGGTTAATTGTTGATCCGATCCAA
Organism: Flavobacteriales bacterium; assembly: GCA_040376605.1. GTDB lineage: Bacteria > Bacteroidota > Bacteroidia > CAIKAF01 > CAIKAF01 > JANWKQ01. Next base: position 7,850 of record JBEIQI010000060.1, read on the forward strand.
ATATGCTATAAATACAAACAAAATCTCCATTTCCTGAAGGAGCTTTAGTAGCTGCAAAATCAGCATAACCGCTTGTTCTTACAAAAACTTCATTTCCGTTACAATCCGTTAAGTTTAAATTAACCGTTTGCTGAAGCACTGCATCGGCAAATGTTTTGCCTGTATCACCATAGGTAAATTGTACATTCTGTAATCTTATCAATCTATTTTGATAGCTATTATCCAATAAGGTAATATCCACATCAATGGGAACTACCGGATTATTAAATGTGCCGGGAAATAAATATTGACCAAATAAAGCGGCTGGAATAACATCAACTTCATTCGTAGTACCCGCCGAAAGTTGTCCTCCCAACTGAATCAAACCTCCATAATCACCCATCCATAAACCTCCAAGTTTCACAAACACTCTTCGGCCAACTGGATAAGTTCCAAATAATCCATTGTTTTCTAATCTTAGAAGAATCCCGGCAGTGCCATCATCAATAATAATAGACTTATATAAATTACCCGATTTATCATCAGCGATTACAACCCCACTTATTATCATAGAATCATCTAATTCTATAGCCGTTCCAACATACAAAGCCTTTAATTGGGCAATAGTAATATTAGCGGTAAAATCAGGATCGACCCCATTATTTGGTGGATTTTCAAAATTATCCTGAATACAAGAAGATAATAATCCTGTAAATAATACTGATATCAATAACAATTTTTTCATCATAACGCTTTTATATTAGCTTCATTAATTATTGTTCGGCTATTACAATTTCATCAATTTCATAAGTCTTACCACTTGAAGCCGTTCCAATATATTGAAAGGCAACATGAACATTCGATTGTCCATTAAACGCCGATAGACTTAAATTCCCCGAAGATACCCAGGCCCAACTTCCACCCGACAAAACGGGAGTTAAAGTAGTCCAAGCAGCAGCACTTGGATCACTACTTACATAATTAGAAGATACTTTAACAACTAAGTTCGGTCCACTATAGTTACAGGCATTTTGGAAGGTTAAAATAGGATTTACTGCAGAAGTAAAATCCATGGAAGGTGAAATTAACCAAGTATCACTGGTAAAATTACTTGGATTGATATAGTTACTGCATTGTCCATATCGGGTTCCAAACACAGCACCCATGGTATTGGTTGTCCAGTTGATAGAAGCCCCACCCGCAATTTGATAAGTAGTCCAACCACCAGAAGTTACAGAAGCATCTTCAAAATCTTTACGTGCATAAGGACCGCAGCGTACACCATTCATTTTTACATCCGAAAGATCTCTAACAATTAACTGTTTATCTGCTCCGTAAACCGAATAAACCGCAACAAATTCTCCATTTAAATTTTCAACCGGGGCATTCGCAAAGGTGCTATATCCACTGGTCCTTACGATAATTTGATTTCCACCACAATCCTCTAAATAAATACTTTGAGAGGTTAACCCGGGAGCATAAGTTTTATTGGTATCAGCCACAATGTATTGTACATTTTGTAAACGGATCAACATATTTTGGTAAGAATCATCTAAATCAAGAATATTAACATCAACCGGAATAACATCATTATTCATGGTTCCTCTTAAAATGAAAGTATCAAACAAGGTACTTGGAATGGGATCTACTTCATTAATGGTACCAAGTGATTTTCCCACACCCAGCTGAATTAAACCATTATACTCTCCTATCCACATTCCTCCTAACTTGATAAAAAGTCGGCGACCCACAGGATAGGTTTGATACAATGTAGTGCTATTCATTCTAATCAAGATACCTCCTGTTGCGTCCTGAATGACAATGGATTTATAAAAGTTTCCACTTTCATCATCCGCTACAACAATACCTGAAATAACCAAAGTATCCGAAAGCTCCATGGCAGTACCCGTGTACATTGCTTTTAGCTCAGCAATAGTTGCTGTAACTTCAATATTAGGATCCGAACCTGTTGTTGGTGGCTGATCAAAATTATCCTCGATACACGATGATAATACACCAGTAAATAGTAAAAATATTAATAATTGCTTTTTCATGAGAAGCGTATCTGTATTAGTTAATTTATTACATTCTATAGGTGATGTTCAAAAAGAAATTTATTCCGTAAGCAACATAATACTTATTCGGGAACTTATCAGGATTCTTATTTACATCATCGTAACGCAATTGTTCGAATCCTCCATTCATAAATATGTTATTTGTTAAATTACTTACACTTGCTGTAAAGTTGAGGTAATGACTTTTCTTTAGCTGCTTAAAGGTTTTGTCAAGTTTCCAGGAATACCCGGCAAAGAAGTCCATTGTAAATGCTCCGGGAAGTCTTTCCTGGGTAATAATTCTATTGTATTGATCTCCGGCAGGATCCAGTCCTTCAACCGCAGTAGCAGTTCTTCTAATAGGACTAGCATCTACCCACATCCAATCGAAATAATTGAAATTAAGTTTTACAAACCAAAACTGAGGCGAGTTATACGAAAGCCCAATAGTATTTGCCCATTGTGGTCCATTTGCCACATTTACGTTTTCGAAATAAACGGTTTCATCTTTTGCTAAAGTTGCCTGAGAATTATCCAACGTTGTGGTAGCTAAGGGGCGATCTATATATTGAGATCTTCCAATTCCTACAGCGGCGCTTAAGGCAATACCTTTCCAAATTTTCCAATCTAATCCAAACTCTCCACCAAATGATCTTACATCAATATTCTGCATGGTAAGATTCACATTATTATTATATAAGTCATGGTAGAAGCTGGTGGTTTTAATTCCATCCAAGGTATAGGTAAGATAACCCACCGCTCTAAACTTAAACTTTGGTGAATTATGTAAAAAACCAGCTTCGGCGGTAATAACAGTTTGTTGGGTAGGATTTTCAACAGCTTGATTCCTGGTTCTTGGAGATAAGAAAACATCATTCACTGATGGAGCTCTTAATCCATAGGCTCCATTTGCAAAAACATAATTTCTACCATTAATTTTATAGGTTAATCCCGCCTTTACGAATGGAGATGCAAATACAAATGTTTCTGAAGGACCTTGTGAATTGTTAGGAAATAAACCAGTTCTCCATAACCCATCTCTCCAGTATGCGTTCACGTCCAATTTACCAGCTATAAAAAAATCAACCTTTTTAAAGTTCATTCGAGCCTGAGCCCAAACGGTTGCTTTATGCAAGTTTAATTCATAATTATATCCATACTCATCGCCAGCTCTAACAATATGATTAGGTGTATCGTAATTATTCTGCGCAACCGAATCATTTCCTGGAAAAGTAAATTGAGCAAATTGATTTAAATCAACATAAAAATCACCACCTAGCAAATCATCCACTACTTTATAAAATCTATTTTTTTGCATTTGATACATTACACCTGCTGATATAGCCACATGATCGCTAATGGTATTATTATAGTAGGTATTGAAGGAAAATTCATTAATCGCTTTCATTCTCTTTTCAAGAATATGTATCGATCTTCTACCCACAACCGTATTACCAGTAATACCTTCTGCATTTAAAACAGAATCCGTATTGGCATAATTTTGATTATACATATCATCCCAATTAATTTGCAATAAATTGGGGTTGTTTTGAATGGCCTGTGTTACCTCGGCTTTCAATGTACTATCCGTTTGGTAACTCGGTAAATATTTATAATAGTCCGGATCAGGATTAGATCCATTGAACCAGTTAAAGTAAGTGTCTCCACTTAAACCCACCTGATATGCTGCAGAGGTATTTAATGAAGATTTTTTATCAATCTTCCATTCATGTGATAAAATAAAATATGGCTGAAAGCTTTCATTTACATTGGCATTTCTAACTTGTCCATTTTGATATCCCCAATTTGAGTTATAAAACATGTTATTGGTGATATCATAAGCCTCTCTAATACTAGGAGAGTTTTTTCCCCTTCTACCCGGTACACCGAAAGTGGTAAAACTTAATACATGTTTATCACCAAATTTTTTCGATACCGATAAAAAATACGACCAGGTATCCATAAAGGTTCCTGGAAAATAACTTTGCGTTGCTGCACGATAAGAAGCAGATATCGACATGGCCCATCCACCTTTCACTACTCCGGTCGAATAGGTCGCCATTACTCTATGATTATATTGTCTGTTTGAACCTGAATAAGAAATTCTTAATTGTTTTCGCTGACGAGCTGCAATGGCATCAATATTATTTGCCCCCCCAATATCTCCAAACGAAAAAGTGGTAGGCTCTAAACCATAACTTTGATCGTTAAAACGAAACATATCATTTAGACCACCCCAATTACCCCATTGAACTCTACCATTGTCCAACTCATTTACTGGAATTCCATTTAACAAAACTTGAAATTCCCCCCCATTATACCCTCTGGCTCTCCATCTGGCTGCACTAAAGGTAAAACTAGCTGCCCCAACAAATACATCCCTGGAGGCAGTTAAAACCCCAGCTACATTATTATCTCCTGTTCCACCTTCTTGTGCATCATCGTCATTTAAACTCACTACCGGAATTAATGCATCATTATTAGTTACTTCCTTACTTAAGTCGGTTTGCAACTTAAGTTCTCCTAAAACTATATCTTGACCTTTAACTTCGATCTGTTGATCCGGTAAAACATAGGTCCCAGAGACTACTTTAAGTGTATATGTTCCATCTGGAACTTTATCAAAACTAAAATTTCCGTTATCATCGGTATAGGTATCAATACCTGCAGGCATTAAAATCACCAGTGTTTTCGGAACACCATCTTGAGTGGTTGGATCCGTAAGGGTTCCTGAAACTTTGGCATTTTGGCCAAAGGAGTTAACTGTAAAAAGAGCTAAAAAGAGTCCTAAAATAACTAATGTTTTCTTCATCATGCTGATTTAATCCGGGGGATAAAAGTACGGGATTTTAGCTGTATATCAACTATGAGCCATTAATTTAATGTTTACTTATTCAAAACTTAATAACAAAAATTTTACGGCTTGATTCTTGTAGTATCTTTGCTAATCAATTAAAACCTATGCGATTTAAGTTAATTTTCAGCTTCGCTTTCTTAAGTTTATTACAACTGAACGGATTTAGTCAAAAAAACGAATCATCTGATTATCAAATTATTTCAGTTGCCTTTTACAACTTCGAAAATTTATACGATACCATTAACGATCCAAATAAAGATGATGAAGAATTCCTTCCGTCGGGAGCAAAAAATTATACGGGTAAGGTTTATATGGATAAATTATCCAAATTGGCAGAGGTAATTTCCAAACTGGCTATTGAAAAAACACCTGATGGGCCGGCAATTATAGGTACTGCTGAAATAGAAAATATCAATGTATTATATGATTTAGCAAAACAACCGGCCATTGCTTCCCGCAACTATCAGCCAATATTAATTGATGGACCTGATAAAAGAGGCAATGATCCCGCCTTATTGTACAATCCAAAATATTTTACACCTATTAAAACAACCAATCTTTTTGTACCCATTAAAAGAGATGGTGATACCGCTTATACTCGAGATATACTTTATGTTAAAGGGCTTTTAATGAACGAAATGGTTCATATTTTCGTTAATCACTGGCCGAGTCGTAGAGGTGGCGAAGATGCTTCAGCACCCTTAAGAGCCATTGCCGCAGGTGTTTGTAGAGAGGTGATTGATTCCATTTTGGATGCCAATGATGAATCCAAAATTTTAGTACTTGGTGATTTTAATGATGATCCTATGAGTCCGAGTATTAAGAAAACGCTTAGAGCTAATAAGGATATGGAAGACCTGAATGTTGCTGAATTATATAACCCTTTTGCAGCATATTATTTAGAAGGCATTGGAACTTTAGCATGGAATGATGCCTGGAATTTATTCGATCAAGTAATTTTGAGCACTGGATGGCTCAATAAAAATCAAACCGGATTTTTCTTCAATAAAGCAGAGGTGTTTAATAGATCATTTTTAACCCAAAAAACGGGTAATTTTAAGGGCTATCCTTATCGATGTTATATTGGGAATGAATATACTGGTGGTTATAGCGACCATTTTCCGGTTCTTACCTATTATTTAAAAAAAATA
>JBEIQI010000310.1:0-3060 GCA_040376605.1 Flavobacteriales bacterium
TTGATAAATACCTTTTTAAAATTCGCCAAATCGGGTTCATCTTCTTCAAATGTAGATGCATCTACAATAAACAAACGAACACTTTTGCCCACCTGTGGTGCTGCTAATCCTACTCCATTTGCATTATACATGGTATCCCACATATTTTGAATAAGCTCTTTTACGTGAGGATCATTTTCCTCAATATCCTCTCCTACTTTACGCAGCACAGGGTCTCCGTATCCAACAATTGGCAATATCATGATACTAACCTTTTAATGATTCCATATAACTTTGCAAAAGAACAGTTGCACTTACCATATCAACTGTCTTTTTATTTTTCATTTCATCTTTGCCGGCTCCGGCAGTTTTCATACTTTGAACAGCAATTTTACTTGTAAATCTTTCATCATAAAATACCAACTGTATGTCCGGGAAGTTTTTACCAATAATTTGAGCTACCTTTTCAATATATTCCCAGCTTTCACTTTCTGTATAATTCATTTGCATGGGTTTACCTACCACAATGATCTCAACACTTTGTAAAGCAACATATTGTTTTAAAAAATGAACCAAGTCATTGGTTTGTATCCCCTCTAATCCGGTAGCAATCATCTGCATGGGGTCCGTAACAGCAATCCCTGTGCGTTTAGCCCCTATATCCAATGCTATAATTCTTGCCACTTAACCAATTTACCACAAATTTAAGCATTTTTTACCTCACTACTAAACAATTACCCTGTCCTTAAATCATGGTAAATATTGATTTGAATTTAACCTAGGGGTCATCGGGAATAAAAAAGCTATATCTTTAAATTATGAAAAAACTACTGATCATTTTGCTGGTAGCCATTGGTTTGATATCCTGCGGAAAAAGGCATATCGATACGCATGCATTTTATTTTCCATATGCTACATTTATTGAACCCAAAATATATCAATACCAAACAGAGGCTGATTCAAATGAACAAATGTATTGGTACTTAAAAACCGAAGCCAAAAATACCGACACTACTTTTGTTGCAACCATTTATAATTCAAATTTTAAAATTACCAGCGTGTATTTTAATTCTATTACCGAGCAAGGAGCCTACTTAAAGCAAATGTTCATTAATTTAGATGATTCAGCGAGTATACATCAATGCACTATTAAAGAAAACACGAGCTATTTGTGGAAAGTTAAACCCAAACAATCATTTTTTCTTTCTTTTTCAATGAGCAATCCAGCAGGTTCAGAGTCCGAAGAAGTAATTACAGAAAGGATATTCGAAGAAACGAAAGAAAAAATTAATTTTCAGGGAAAGGATTATCCTTGCATAATTATTCAAGAAAAATCAAATTTCAACCATGTTCGAACGAACCGAACATCAACAGAAGAGCAGGAAAGATATAGCTATTTTGCTGAAGGAATTGGTCTTGTTCGATTTGAAACTTTTAATGCGAATGGCAACAATACCGTTCAGCACCTTAAAAAAATCATGAATGAACAAGAGTGGAATGATTATGCTAAAAGAAATGCATTCGTTGAATCACCAGAATAGCATGCGGGCTTTGTTAGCTCCATTTTGAGAGGACCACCATTTAGGTTGCCTTAAACAGACCAAATTTAATGATCGTCCACAAAATTTTAAACGCATCAGAATTACGTAATTTTTTTCCTTCACCTTCGTTACGCGGAAAATAACGAACAGGAACCTCAGCTATATTGTTTTTTTTAATTCTCAATGCTTTAATAATCAATTCAGCCTCAAAACCAAAACGATCTTCGGTTAGCTGAATCCTTTGATATAAATTTCGGTGAATTAGCTTATAACCACAAGCCATATCCGTAATTTTTACATTAATAATAATGGCCGTAAGTGAAGTAAATAACCGATTTCCCAAATACCTTTTATAGGATGATAGTGGCCTGTAAACACCCGCCAAATAACGTGACCCATTAATAAATTCAACATTCAGTTCATGCATACAATTAACCATACTAGGTATATCAGAAGGCCTTAATTCCAGATCTGAATCCTGTATAAGAAAAATATCCCCCCTCGCAGCTTCAATACCTGTTCTAACGGCAGCCCCCTTTCCTTTGTTTTTATAATGACGTAAAACCTTGATATGGCTATTTTGAGCCGCAATTTCGCTAACCACCTGAAAAGAATGATCAGTAGAACAATCATCCACAATAATAATTTCAAAATTCGAAACCACATCAGGAAGTTTTACATTATTCACCTGATTGATTACGTCAGTAACCAATTTTTCTTCGTTAAAAAGGGGAATAATTATGCTCAAAAAATACATCCCTACAAAGAAAAGAAATTTTACGAACTAATGATGTAGAACGACTTTTATCTATATAAATAATTATTACCTTTACACATGGCCAGGTTACAGCCTTTTAAAAACAGTTTAAGAAAGTTGCTTTTTACACTAGGCATCGACCTTACTAAAAACCAACAATATGATCGCCAAACCTTAGCGATTATGAAAAAGGTGCTACGTGCTGATTCAAATTGTATTGATGTAGGCTGCCATAAAGGTGAAGTGATGGACGAAATAATTCAACTTGCACCCAATGGTCATCATTTTGGTTTTGAGCCTATCCCAGATTACTTTAATTACCTAGAAAAAAAATATAAAAACAACCCCAACATTCATATTCTTAAAAATGCATTAAGCGATTCGGATGGAAAAGACGAGTTTAATTGGGTAAAAAATGCACCGGCTTATAGTGGGCTTAAAGAAAGATCCTATAATATTAAAAATCCCTTTATAGAAAAAATTCAGGTTCAATTAGCACAATTGAATGAATGTGGTGCTGATTTCCCCCACATTTCATTAATAAAAATAGATGTTGAAGGGGCCGAATTGAAAGTATTACAAGGTGGAATGAAATTTATTCAGCAACATCTGCCTATTATAATTTTTGAGTTTGGTATGGGAGCCGCCGACTTTTATAATACCCAACCCCAGGATATATATGATTATTTTAATCAAATCAATTATCAATTAAATAGTCTGAAAGGTTATCTAAATAGCACGGAAGGATTAACTAACATTGCCTTTAATGAATTATACGCAAAA
>JBEIQI010000004.1:0-36606 GCA_040376605.1 Flavobacteriales bacterium
AAAATCATGGCAATTTCTTTCCCCCTAAAAGTCCGCATTTCTTGCTCCGAAATTTTTTGCAAATCAACCCAACTTTCATTCTTTTGGAATAATACCTCGCCAGTTATTCGACTTGTTTTTTCGTTTAGTAATCTTAAAATAGATAGAGATGTAACCGATTTTCCGGATCCTGACTCTCCAACAATGGCGAGGGTTTCACCAGCGTTGATAGACAATGAAATATTGTTAACTGCCACGACTGTCCTTTCTTCACTTTGAAAGGATGTAACCAGGTTTTTTATCTGTAATAAACTATTCATTAATCAAGCCCTGGAATAGTGCGGTTGTATATTGTATCACCAGTAGGATATATAAACATTTTTACTTTGCCCATCAAAACAACCGGGCTTTCATTAATTAAGTCGAGGCTTACACCATCTTTTTTCCAACGAACGACACCTTCTGATTCAGTTGCAGAGCCCAATGATTTGTCGTATTTTTTTTTAACCAGCGATAAAAATTTCGCACCATCACTCTCTTCACCGAGATACGCGTCAAATTGAATCTCCTTCACTTTATCATTGTTAAAAATATAAACCCATTGATATTCTTCACTATCTGATACATGATACATATATTTAATCATGCTGGTATCAGGAAATTGCAGGTAATTTTCATTTTCAGTTTTTAGCACTTTATTATAACTGTCGCCAATGGTTAGGTTTCTAAAAACAGGTCCCCCAAAAACCTTATCGATTCTTCTTTCAAAAGGTTTTTTTCCGTTGTTACACGAAATCATGGCAAATCCCGCCAGAATAATTAATAACTTTTTCATTCATTAATATTAATGTTTTCAGGGGTAATAAAAGGCTCCCCCTTAAACCGCAAAAGAACTTGAGTTAAGGTGATCACATCTTTACCACAATACTCCACAATTCTATTTAAATTATTTTCCTCGTAATATACCTTATGAACCATACTGCCATCCATATCATCCTTAGGTGAAGGAATATTAAATATATCTGCTAATAGATCCAGGGAAACAAAACTTTTATAATCACCAAATTTCCAAAGCTCCATGGTATCTAAATGTTTCACCTCCCATGGTTTTTTACCTGCAAGGTCGAGCATAGAAGGGATGGATAATCCGTTAACTACCATTCTACGGCACAAATATGGAAAATCGAACTCTTTCCCGTTATGGGCGCATAAGAACCAGGATGGAGAAAGCTTGGAGATCATGTCCGTAAAACCAGTAAGTACGGATCTTTCATCATGACCAGAAAAAGACTTGATAAACAATTGTGAGTTTCCATCGATTGTTTTAATATATCCGCAACTGATACAAACCACTTTTCCGAACTCGCTATAAATTCCGGCGCGGTTATATAACGACTCGGCACTCTGTTCTTCGGATTTTATCAAAAAAGAAGCTTTGTGATCCCAAAACTTTCTTTTTGCCTCTGGTAATGCCTCATAGGACTTGTATTGAGGAACTGTTTCAACATCAATAAACAGAATATTTTCCTTTTTTATTTCTTGTAACATTGATTGGTTTTTTGTGAAAAGTAGAAAAAACTATTCAAATTTTAAAAAGAAAATTCTGCCAGCTTGTTGGGGTTGTTCAACTTAATGCTTTGTCTTTCTTCGTTCCAAAGTACGTGTATCATATTGGTTTGCTCCTCTAAAAAATCAAAAAGTATTGAATTGGAAATCGATACGGTTTTTCCAGAAGAGGAGTAGCTACCTTCCAAGTAACACCAAGTGGATTCTTCTTGGTTTTCGCAACCTACCAAAGCATAGTTTTGTCTTTCTCCACCAATCGAAACCTTCAGCCTTGAGTTGATATATTGATAAATGAGGGCTAAAACCTCTTTAGCCCCCAATTCTTTTTTAAGATCGGTTTTGGTGATATAAATTGATTTAATTGCAGACTCAAGATCTTCGGTAAACATACTGCAGCTTATATCGAATGTTTTTTTATCGGTGTTTATATGGACCTCAGTGATACTAACAAAATATGGATGTGTATATCCTTTGTTTATTAAGGTGAATAGAATTAAGAAAAAAAGACTAAACTTGCTTTTCATAACCACAAATATACAGGAATGCCTATAAAAATTATTAACTAATTATTCCGAAGCATTGAACGACTTTTTACTTTGGTTTACAGAAGGACTTTGGCATATTGCGGATGTAAGGGCATATGACCATATCTTATTTCTGGTGGTTTTGTTTTGTGGTTTTGAATTGAAGGATTGGAAAAAGGTTCTTATACTCGTCACGGCCTTTACTGTTGGACATTCTATTACACTGGCATTAAGTGTTTTAGGCATGGTGAAAGTAAACGTAGGGATCATAGAATTCCTTATTCCCTGTACTGTATTAATTACAGCTATTTATAACATCATTACATTAAACAAACAGCCAACAAAGTTTTTAACCCTTCATTTTTTGATGGCCCTTTTCTTCGGGCTCATACATGGGCTAGGTTTTTCTGTATTATTAAGGTCATTATTAGGTCGTGCAAATAGTATAACTGGGCCATTGTTTTCATTTAACCTTGGAATTGAACTAGGACAATTATTGATTATTGGGCTAATCATTCTAGTAACGATTATTTTTACCAAACTCCTCCGTATTTCAAATCATCATTGGCGGTTCTTCCTGTCTGCGGCCGCTTTTGGAATAGCTTTTATTATGGCAATGGAAAGACTCTAAAAAATGATTTAAACATATTTTAGAGTCCTTTAACGTCCTTCGGGATTTGTATAAAAAGATATTTAATTAGTTTTAGGCTTTAATTCTTACATGAAATGAAGAAGTCGTTACGTCTATTAGTTTTCTTACTACCCACCTCAACGTTTGTTTTTTCTCAAAATATTCAAAATAACCCCACCTCAAATCACGGAAATAAATTTGAGCAATTAGGAACCATTTTGCCGGATGCCAATACTTATAGAACGGGCTCTGGTGCTCCTGGCCATGAATATTGGCAACAAAGAGCGGATTATAAGATCAATGCATTTTTAAATGAAAAGGACCTAAGACTCGAAGGAGAGGAAGAGGTTACTTATTATAACAACTCTCCGGATGTATTGAACTATTTATGGTTGCAATTAGATGAGAATCAACATTTACCAAGTGCAGAGAGTAATAATTTTGATGGTAACACCATTGATGCTCCTCTAACAACAGGTGATATCAATGGGTTGAATTTTAAAAAGAACCTCGAAGGATATGGTGTAAATATTATTTCGGTAACCGATGCAAAAGGCAAAGCACTGCCCTATACCATTAATGAAACCATGATGCGCATAGATCTTCCAACAGCCATTAAAGCAAAAGGAAAATATGTATTTAAAATCAAGTGGAATTATAAAATTCCAGAGAGAATGAAAATTGGAGGCAGAGGAGGTTACGAAAAGTTTGCTGATGATGGGCAATCTGTTTTTACTATTACACAATGGTATCCAAGAATGTGTGTATATAGTGATTACCAGGGCTGGAACAATAAACAATTTACAGGTCGTGGTGAGTTTGCCTTGGTGTTTGGGAATTACGATGTAACGATGAAGGTGCCAGCAGACCATATCGTTGGCGCAACGGGAGAATGTACTAACTATTCAAAGCTATTGACCAAAACGGAGCTGGATCGTTGGAAAAAAGCTCAAACGTCTGATGCTCCAATAGAAATTGTAACCCGAGAGGAAGCCATTGCAAAAGAAAAAAACCCGGACCTTAATAATTTTAAAACATGGAACTATAAAGCGGAAAATGTTAGAGACTTTGCCTGGGGAAGTTCTCGTAAATTTATTTGGGATGCTATGGGGGTTAAGGTGGAAGGTAAAAAAACCATGTGCATGAGTTATTATCCAGATGAAGCTTATTCTCTTTACTCAAAATATTCGACCAAAGTAACAGCACATACCATTAAGGTATATTCAAAATTTACGATTCCATATCCATATCCCGTAGCCATTAGTTTGGAGGCGGCAAACGGAATGGAGTATCCAATGATCTCGTTTAATTTTGGAAGAACAGAGCCTGATGGAACCTATAGTGAGGCTACCAAATATGGAATGATTGGAGTGATCATTCATGAGGTGGGGCATAACTTTTTCCCGATGATCATTAACAGCGATGAACGCCAATGGAGCTGGATGGACGAGGGCTTGAATACTTTTGTGCAATTTTTGGCGGAGCAGGAATTCGATAACAATTATCCAAGCAGAAGAGGTCCGGCTCATAAAATTGTGGATTATATGAAAATGCCGAAGAATCAATTGGAACCCATTATGACCAATAGCGAAAATATTATTGGCTTTGGAAATAACGCCTATGGTAAGCCATGTACGGGATTAAATATTTTACGAGAAACAATTATGGGTCGCGAATTATTCGACTATGCTTTCAAAGAATATTGTCGCCGTTGGGCTTTTAAACACCCTACACCAGCCGATCTTTTCCGTACTATGGAAGATGCATCAGGAGTTGACTTGGATTGGTTTTGGAGAGGTTGGTTTTACGATATTGAACCCGTAGATATTTCAATGGATTCTGTAAAATCCTATCAAGTGGTGATGGGAGAAAATTTGCCTATTCAAATGGATACTTTTATGCGAAGAGGAGGTAATAATAAAAAAGAGTATGAGCATATTTCAAGGATCCGCAACAAACAAAGCGGCACAAAATTTTTAGTAGATACCGATACCTTATTGCGTGATTTTTACTATTACTATCAACCAGAAAAAGAAGAAGGAAAACAAGTGATCGAAAACAGATATAGTAATTTGGAAAAACTTACTATTGATGATTATAAAGAATACGAGGGAAAATATATTTATGAACTATATTTTACCAATAAGGGTGGATTAGTAATGCCAATTATCTTGCAATGGAACTTTAAGGATGGATCGAGTGAAATAGACCGTATAAATGCCTATATCTGGCGTAAAAATGAAAAGAATGTGGTAAAAGCATTTATTAAGGACAAAGAGGTTGAGAGCATTGTTTTGGATCCATATTTAGAAACATCTGATATTGATACAAAAAACAATCAATGGCCTATAGCTGGGAACACTACACGTTTCGAGCTGTTTAAGAATAAAGTTACGGTTCGAGGGGGGAATAATGCTAATAACCCAATGCAGAAGGCAAAAAACAAGAATTAGTAGAAAAAATTATAAATTAAAATCCCCAAACCCAAAATTTAAATTGGGTATGGGGATTTCGGTTTTTATAACCATGTGATTTGCAAATACTATTGTCCCAAGTAAATAAAAGTATTTACGCTTAAGTATGGGTTTGTAATATTTACAGCTGTTCCGCTACCTCCACTGCTAACAGAAACGGTATGTGTATGAGCACCATCACTGGAGCTTGTGGTTGAAGGAACATCTATCGAATGCACATGAGCTCCGCCAGAAACCATAGCTGGATTTGTAAGGTTTAAATCAAAACGATCCGTTGTTCTGAATCCATTGTGAGCATTCCCTGCGGGCCAACCCTGAGCCTCGTGATTATTAACATCCATTGGTGAACTGATCAGGGTGTGAGAATGAGTTCCGCCAGATGCAGTATTAAAGGAGGGGGGATCGGTATTATGTGCATGTGCTCCGTTCGAAGCGGCGGTACCGGTAAAATTTACATTTGGCAAATTGGTTTGTGCAATGGTAATCGATGACGTGCCACCGGTTGAGCCCACGGCTCCAATATCTGCCAAAAATCTGTTGATTGCATTGGGCAAGTTAACCGTAATACCTAGGGTTGCAGCATTGGCTTGTGCAATACCTGGGAGAAGCGTTAATAGTCTTCCATCAAGTAAATACCAACCATTATGATCTCCGCTTTGATATCCATGTTTTACATCGCCTATCGCATTGCTTGTTGAACTGATTACATTGCCTGCGATGTTGATACCCGTTCCGGCAGTATAAACATTTACGCTGTCGGTATATGATCCTCCTCCGTTGCTTAATGTAACAGTAGTTCCGGTTCTCGAAATGGTTTGTAACTCATTGGTAACAGAGCCATCTATTTCAGTTGTAATATAACCAGCATCATTTGTTAAGCTACTCACATTGGTTGGCACATTTCCGGACCTCGAAGCATAAAAAGCATAAGGCACACTCAATAATTGAGAAGTTCCCGTAATACTGTAACTAGAACCACCTAATGGATCTGTTTCGGTTTTTACAAAATAGGGCCCATTGCTCCAATCAATTGCGGCAAAATTACCAACGACAACGGATCCTCCACCAATTTCAATACTAACTAATCCATTGGTGTTCGTATTGGGTAATTGTGTTTCAACATAAACGGCAGTGCTGGTTGGAGAGCCTTGTAATATACTAATTTGCATACCAACAGGGCTATTTGTTACAAGGGTGTTAGAGGCATTACGAATAACCGCCTGATAGCTCATTTTATCAGGTGATTGTGTAAAGGTTGAGGAACCAACAGAAGCTAAAACGAATAGAATAAATATTTTTTTCATCAGAATTTATTTTTTAATGATTTTAAATGTTTTAAGGACGGTATTATTATGAAGGATATTAATCAAATAGGTACCAGAAGCAAATTGTTCCATCGCAATATGAGTTGTTTTATCTGTGATATTTTGGCTCGTTAGCTGAGCTCCATTTACATCATATAGCTGGTAAAAAAGATGGGTGATATCCTCTTTATCAATTTTTAAAAACACAGATGCCGCAGAGGGGTTAGGATATACAGTAAGCTCTAATGATATTTGAGCATCATCTATACCTGCGGTAAAGATTTCGTAAGGTTGCTGCAGACCCTCATTGGTATTACCTCCGCCTCCTATTGGGGTTATGTAATCTATTTGACCAATAGAATAACTTACAGATCCTCCAGAACCTGAAGCATCGCCACCGGAGCCAACTGGACCGCGTTGTGCATGTAGATGTATATATCCCGAAAGGATAAAAATAGCGGGAATTATGTGTTTGGGTTTAATCATACTGGCTTTGATTTAATTGGCTATAATATTTAATTAATTTTAGGTTTTTTTAGATGCACAAATATCCAGACAAATCGCATTCGAATAATTACACACAATGATTAGGAGTTTACAAAATTCATATGTTTTTAATTCAAAGACTTTGTTTTAAAAAGTATTCTGCAACAGGTTTTTATTAGTAAAAACTATGCCAACCTGGTTTTGAGAAGGAAAATAGGTGTTAGAAATATCTGCCTACGCCGCGTCCTTCATAGTCGATAAGACCCATTGTCTGAAGGCAAATGGGCCAAATGGCCAGCCTGCTTGATGGGAAAAGATAGCGAAACTTGCTCAGGATGAATCAAAAATGACTATTTTCGACCTCTTAAAAGTAGCCACCATGCTCGATAAGTTTGGAATTGCACAGCGAATAGCCCGTGAATTAAAAGACGGAATGTATGTTAACTTAGGAATTGGAATACCCACCCTAGTGGCTAACTATGTTCCGGAAGGAATGACCATCATTCTGCAAAGCGAGAATGGTTTGTTAGGCATGGGTCCTTTTCCTTTTGAAGGAGAAGAGGATCCAGATACCATTAACGCAGGCAAACAAACGATTACAACATTGCCTGGGTCGAGTATTTTTGATAGCGCCATGAGTTTTGGTATGATAAGAGCAGGCAAGGTTGACCTAACAGTATTAGGTGCTATGGAGGTTTCTGAGAATGGAGATATTGCCAACTGGAAAGTTCCAGGTAAAATGGTAAAAGGACTGGGGGGGGCTATGGATTTGGTTGCCAGTGCTAAGAACATAATCGTTGCAATGCAGCATTGCGATAAGGCCGGGAATAGCAAATTATTGAAATCATGTTCTTTACCTATAACCGGGATTGGATGTGTTAAAAAAATAGTAAGTGACCTAGGCGTTTTTGATGTAACGGCCGATGGGTTTAAATTGCTGGAAAGAGCACCGGGAGTTTCGGTTGAGGAGATTGTGGCTAAAACAGAAGGTAGATTGATTGTAGAAGGGGAGATTCCCGAAATGAAAATTAACTAATACAAAGGCGTTGATAATGAAGCTGTCGATAGTAATACCTGCATATAACGAAGAAAGAACCATTCACCTGATTCTTGATAAGGTGTTGGCCGTAAAGTTAGATGGAGAAATGGAAAAGGAGCTTATTCTGGTTAATGATTGCTCCAAAGACGACAGCAAAGGAGCCATTGAAAGGTATATTCTAAATCACCCCGAGGCATCTATTGTTCTTTATAATCACGAAATAAATAAGGGCAAAGGAGCCGCTCTTCATACAGGAATAGAAAAAGCAACAGGCGATTATGTAATAATTCAAGATGCCGACTTGGAATATGATCCAGAAGAATACAATCTTCTATTAAAGCCAGTTTTAAATGGCATGGCGGATGTGGTTTACGGTTCACGTTTTATGGGGGGGAATCCTCATCGTATTTTATTCTACTGGCATTCCATTGGCAATAAATGGCTTACTCAGGCAAGTAATATGTTCACCAATTTGAACTTAACGGATATGGAGACCTGTTATAAGCTTTTTAAAAGAGAAACCATTCAAAGCATCCTGCTAAAAGAGAAAAGATTTGGTTTTGAGCCGGAGGTAACGGCAAAAATATCCAGGGTGAAAAATATTAGAATTTATGAAGTAGGAATTTCTTATTACGGAAGAACCTATGAAGAAGGAAAAAAAATAGGTTGGAGAGATGGATTTAGAGCCCTTTATTGTATCTTGAAATACAATATTTTTGACCGTAAAGTCTTTAAATGAGCCGAATCAATAAAATTAATCCACGCTGGTTAGTTTGGTCCATCCTACTTTTTTTTGGTTGCATTTACGTTTCTATTTCAATTTATAATCATTATAATTTCCGAACGTTTGCTTACGACCTTGGAATAAAAAACCAAGTGTTGTTGGATTATGCTCATTTTAGAATGAATTATAATACCATAATGCCTGAATTAAATGGTCAGGTGAATGTTTTAGCAAATCATTTTGAGCCCATCCTGTTTTTATTTGCGCCTTTGTATTATATTTTTGGAAGTTATACCCTTCTTTGGGTTCAAATCGGGTGTATTTTAGTAGGAGGATATGGGGTATATCGTTATATTTCGGCAATAAGCGGAGACCGCATTTTTGCATGCCTGGGAATGGCCATGTTCTACGGAATGTGGGGTGTTTTTGGAGCCTTGTCGTTTGATTTTCATACAAATGTAATTGCTGCTGTAATTGTCCCTTGGTTATTTTATGCGGTTCATCAAAAGAAACAAATGCTTTGGCTTGGGGTGTTAGTTTTTATTTTGCTCTGCAAAGAAAACATGGCCTTATGGATGGTATTTGTGGGGATTGGAATTTTTTTGCATTGGGTTAAGGATAAAAAAAGGCGAAACTTTGGTTTATTAACCGCATTAATAAGTCTTGTCTATTTTATTGCGATTATGAAATATGCCATGCCTTATTTTGCAGGAGGTAAGCTACCGTATTTACATTTTAAATATGCTGCGCTTGGGGCCAGCTGGTCAGACGCGATTCAAACGGTAGTTACCCGACCGGGATATACTTTCAGGCTATTATTTGAGAACCATTTGCCTTCGAGGGGCATTGTATTTAATGACCAGGCCAAATGGCAACTACACGTATTTGTAATGCTTTCGGGAGGCGTTTTTTTGATTCTTCGTCCACAATTTTTGGTGATGTTGATTCCCATTTATGCTCAGAAAATGTTTAGTGACGATCCTGTAAAGTGGAGTATATTCCAGCAATATTCAATTGAGTTTGTTCCCATCATTGTTTTGGCGGCATTCAGTTTTATCAATAAATCAGAAAATGCCACCATAAAGATTTTGGCTGGAGTATTGCTTTTTCTTGCCTCATTTGATGCCAGTAAGGAGTTTATAGGATTTTGGAAACCATCACCGTATGGAAAAGAGTTAACCAATTTTTATCAGTCCTCCCATTATAAGAGAGAAATACCACGTAAGGAAATGCATAGTCTTATCAAGGCCTTGCCCGAAAAGGCCTCCGTTTCGGCCACGTTTTATCTTATACCCCATATAGCTGATAGGGCAACGGTTTATCAATTTCCCGAAGTAAAGGATGCTGAGTATATCTTAACGGCCCAGGATGGCATTGTTTCCTACCCCTTAGATAGCATGACTTATTTGGTGACCCTCGACAGTATCATCAAAACTAATCTTTGGGAAATTCAGCTTAAAACGGAACATGGTTATTTGCTGAAAAGGAAATAATAGATACTATAAATAATTCTATTAAGCGGCCGTTCAATTTCAAAAAATGCCCTATATTTGAGGGATATCACCAGTTATTAGCAAATGCCTTATAAGGAAAAAACGGATAATGAATTAAAACTTTACTATACCATAGGTGAAGTTGCGGAGATGTTTGATGTAAAAACATCACTTATTCGTTTTTGGGAAAAGGAGTTTGATATTATAAAGCCAAAGAAGAATAAAAAAGGTAATCGACTTTTTACAAAAGAGGATGTCGATAACTTTTATATTATATACCACCTTGTAAAAGAAAGAGGCTATACATTAGACGGAGCAAAAAAGAAGTTAAAACAAAATAAACCAGATACTTTAAATCAGGTTGAAATTGTAAGGTCTTTAAATAAAATAAAGGACTTTCTTCTTGAATTAAAGGCACAGCTTTAGTTCGGCACGATAATGGCATAGTTGATTTTAATGAAAAAACCTTTCGTAATACTATTAGTCTTTTTAATGGGGGCACTACATGCTCAAAAAAACGTAGGGTATTCCGGTGGCAAGGGAAGCTATACCTTTTCGAAGGTTTTTAAAACCATTAGAGATATTCCTCGATTTAGTGAATGGGATAGTTTGCCTAATGGAAAGTGGAGACAGCTTTACGAGGGTGGCCAATTAGCTATTGATTATACGATGAAAAAATATTTGTTGAATGGTCCGGCCAAAGGGTATTATCCAGACGGCTCATTGCGTTACGAGTTTACCATGAACGGTAATTATATTGATGGAGAGTTTAAAGAATACTATCCTAGTGGAAAAATTTGGCGCCTTTATAATTATTTCGAAGGGTTTTTAAACGGCCCATGGTATATGTATTATGAAGATGGAGTAAAGCAAGCGGAGGGTCAACATAAGGAAGACAGAAAGGTGGGCACTTTATTTCTATGGTGGCCCAATGGAAACCTTAAGGAGGAAAGAACTTATGTGAATGACACCGCGAATGGCATGTCTGTTTTTTGGTATGAATCTGGTTTAAAAATGATGGAAGGGAAACAATTTCCAATGGATAATAAATTAGGACCTTGGTCTTTTTGGTGGGAGGATGGTAAAAAACATAAGGAGTCAGAGTTTGTTAATGGAATTGAGAAGGTACACGACGCCTGGGATCGAGAAGGCAAGGTGATGGTAGAAAATGGAATAGGAAAATATATTTATACCAATTCATTTGCCATCAAGTTGATGGAGGGTTCGTACAAGAATAGCTTACAAGATGGACTTTGGCTATATTGGGATGAGAAGAACCCCAATGGAGACCCTCGTAAAATCTATTTTAAGGCCGGAAAAAAGGCCTATTAATTTCTATTTATAATAATAAATTACCTCGGCGCTCATCGGATGATCAAGATAAGACTTGGCGTCAACCATTCGAACAGAATGATGTGTATAGGCAGATTTTGAACAGGAGAATAATCCAATCGATCCGATGGAAAATAACATGAATAAGGCGATGTTTTTCATAACTGCTATTGTTGAGGTTTATATTAACTTTGAATTGAATGAACGGCAATACGATTAAAAAAGGCAGAACTCTTATTTCATGGCCAGTTGTAGGAATCCTTTTATTTGTATTGCAAGGAACTATTGTTGCTCAGACAAATATATACGGAACTGTTAAGGATGAGGTTACCAACAAACCGATACCATTTGCAGCAATTGTTGAAAAAGGTCAAACAAATGGGGTGGTGACTGACCTGGATGGGAAATTCCAATTTACCGTAAAGTCCTTACCTGTTCACCTTTCCATTTCTTTAATTGGATATGAGGCGATGGAAGTTTATGTTGAAAAATTACCCATTAATTTATTATTAAAGCAAACGGTTTATCAATTAAAGGAAGCTCAAATCCGCCCAGGAGAAAACCCAGCGGATGCTATTGTCAGAAGAGTAATTGCCAACAGAGATTCGTTGAATCCTGAAAACCTTCAATCCTTTGTATACCATACTTACAACAAGACCTTGTTTACTGCAAGAAAAGACTCTGTCATTAACCCCTTGAGTGCACTTTTAGGGGTAAATGATTCATCCAACAAGGCCATGGAGGATTTGTTTAACCGACAGCATCTATTTATTAATGAATCTGTAACTCAAAAAAAGTATAAAAGAACCGGAAACTTTCATGAAACAATTTTAGCCTCTAGAACATCCGGATTAAAGGATCCTATTTTTTCCACCTTAACAACCCAATTACAATCCATCAGTTTTTATGATAATAGTAGTTTTAAAATACTAAGTACTGAATATAATAATCCACTTTCCAATGATGCCTTTTCGAATTATAAATTTAATATACAAGATACCACCTTCAGTAATGCCGACACGGTTGTTATTATATCATTTATGCCTAAGGCGGGAAAGAAGCAAAAAGGACTCGTAGGACTTCTATATATCAACTTACATTATGATGCTCTTGAATTAGCTAAAGCTTCTCCAGCCACAACGGATCAAATGCAATTAAACGTTCAACAAGTTTATCAGCGTTTTGATGACGGACATTGGTTTCCCAGCCAACAAAACACGGACATTTTAATGAACCAATTGAAAGTGGGCAATCATAAGATTGTGGTGGAAGCCAGAACGTATATTTCGGATGTAAAAATAAATCCCCAATTAAAGTCAAACGAATTTGGTGCATTAGAAGTAGAGGTCGATAAGGATGCGGTAAAGAACCAGGAATTCATTTTGCCAGAGTTCCGTCAGAATGAGTTAGACCGAAAGGACTCTGCAACCTATACCAGTATTGACAGTCTATCCAAGCAGTTAAAACTTGAAAAAAGGTTGGATTTTTTAGAGGCTGCATTGGACGGAAAAATTCGAATATCTATTTTAGACATCCCTATCGAAAAGGTAATTGGATTTAATAATTACGAGGGGTTTAGACTTGGTTTGGGATTAGAAACTAACCATAGAATGCTTAGGTGGATGCGCCTTGGTGGCTACTTCGCATATGGTTTTAATGATAATTCCTTTAAATATGGAGGATTTATAGAATTTATTCCGCATCAAAAATTAGATATACGGATAAAACTAGATTATAAAAGAGATGTTTTTTCCAGTGGTCAAACAGAATTTCCTCAAATGGGTCCGATTGTTTTGAATAATTTAACCAATCAATTGGTATTAAATGTTTTTGATAGTATTCAATGGTTTGAGGGAAGCTTTTCTATCAGACCCTTCTTGAATTGGCAGCTTCGATTTGCCATGAATCATCAACAAATGGACCCAACAT
This sequence comes from Flavobacteriales bacterium, assembly GCA_040376605.1. Classification (GTDB taxonomy): domain Bacteria; phylum Bacteroidota; class Bacteroidia; order CAIKAF01; family CAIKAF01; genus JANWKQ01. The sequence goes on from JBEIQI010000004.1 coordinate 13,482, forward strand.
TGGCTTATCGATATTTACCCGATACTAACCAAAACCAACATTATAACCTTACCGAGATAGACATTTCCACTCGCTGGGGAATCAAAGAAAAGTACATTGCCGTTGGTCGACGGTATATTGCAAAGCCGTCGAGTTTTCCTATTATTCATTTGCATATCACCCAGAGTTTGCCTGGTCTTGGAGGGGAGTTCTCGTATACAAAGTTATTGGGCCGGGTTAGTCAAACCTTTTATATACGCAAGTTAGGCAAGACTTCTATCATGCTCGAGGGGGGTTGTATTTTGGGCGATGCTCCTTATGCAAAACTGTTTGCGAATAGAGGCGCTTTTGCAAATTTTTCTATTGTATCACGCAATAGTTTTGAAACAATGCGGTCTAATGAATTTCTCATGGATAGTTATGTTTCTGTTTATTTTGCTCATAATTTTGGAACCTTATTCAGAGTAAAAAAATTCATAAGACCCGAATTATCGTTGGTACATAACCTCGGGTTTGGTTGGCTAAGAGAGCCTTTGCGGCACTCCGGTATTCCGTTCAAAACCATGAAGCATGGATTCTTCGAAGGCGGAATTGTATTAGACAATATTTTGGTTATTAGCAATATGGGATTAGGAGTTGGTGCCTTTTATCGTTATGGTTCAACGGCCAGGGCAAATCCGGGAGAAAATATTTATATTAAAATGGCCATTGCTACCTCGTTTTAATAGCATTTGAAGAAGACTCAATAAGACTTCAAAAAAGTCCATATATCTGGAGAGTTGAATATTTACGAGGTGAATCTTAAAACAATATTTTTAATGGGCTCTATTTTTGTGGTATGCTCAATACTTGGTCCTGCGCACCAAACGGTTTTATAGGTATTGCTGAAGGCCGCGTTATTAATGGCTTTCATGCCTTTTAAAAAAGTGAACATTTTGATCCATTTTTTTAATCGACGATTTTTACTGAGTATTTTTTCGAGCCAGTTTTGTTCGGTCCCGATGCTTTTTACGTAAGGAGTATTAATTACAGAACACGGAGTTCCGGAGATTTTTGTGGTCATTACGATATCCTCTTTTCCATAATCCACGCAGGCATTTTTATATTCAATAGAAACATCTGCCTCTTCACACGCAATAAAAGGACTTCCAATTGATAAACCATCTGCCCCAAGTGATAGGATGTAGTTGGCTTCTTCCTTTGTACCAACGCCTCCGGCAGATATTATGGGGAGTTTACAATGCTTTTTCAGAAGTGGAATCAAATCTTCAGGACTTAAGTTGCCGGCATGCCCTCCTGCATTTTTATTAACGGCAATAACGGCATCTGCTCCTAAAGCTTCTACTTTCATAGCATATTTTTCCTCTACTACATCACAGAGCACTTTAATTCCTTTTGGTTTACAGGCAGCAATGACTTCGGCCGGACTCCCCAGCGAAGTGATAATAAAATCAACCCCTAACTCAATGCAAGTTTCTAGCTGTTGTTTAACCTTAACATTTGACTTGTTCACGATCAAATTAATTCCAAGGCCTTTACCTGTTGTTTCATTTCTTATTTGTAAAATAGCGGCTCTAAACTCAGCATCTGTTCTAAAATTAAGGGCGGGGATCGCTGCCGCAATTCCGGCATTCATGGCCTCAATCATCATTTTAGTATTGGTTACTAAAAACATGGGAGCCATAATAATAGGATATTTTACACCAAGAATTTCCGTAACAGAAGTTGCTTTCATATTTTCAAATATAGACAAAAAAAAGGCCTGCGTGATGCAGGCCTTTTTTCAAATGAAATCATATAACTATCCTAAAACTAATTTAGGTGTTTCAACCGCAAAGGTTCTTACATTTTTTAATTGCATTCTTTCTCCTAAATTCTCTCTGCCGATATAACGGTTACGATCAACCTTATCGATGTTTAGGTTTTTATAAGCTGCAATGCTCCAACAAGTAGATGATCCGTTAGCAACAATTACAACACTCCAGTATAAGAAGAGTCTCCATAAACGATACCACCACTCACCATAGGTTGCCAATACTTTGTCTTTATTGCTTTCCCAGTTTTTATACCATTCGTGTAAAGTATGTGAATAATGGATACCAATATTTTCTACAGTTTGAACTTCAAAGTTGGCGTCCTGTAATGTTTTTACCAAGAAACCCAATGGGGTAGAGGCATCAGCACCAGAGAAAATATATTCATTCATAAATAATCCCCAAGCTAAATCTTCCCAATGTCTTCCTTTTTTCAAGATACCCGGATTAGCGCGCAATCCGGCTTGTTGAATGTAAAACATACCATCATCATTCAACTTATCATAGATTTTGTTAATGAATCCCTGAAACTTGCGAATTCCAACGTGTTCTCCCATTTCTAAACAAGTAATCTTGTCGAACTTCTGGGTATTTGAAGGATTATAAAGCATATCTCTATAGTCCATTCGAAGGATACGGGCACGATCTTGTACACCGTGAGCCGCTATTTGCTTATTACCATGATCGGTACCATCTTGTGCTAAGGTAATACCAGTACTGTCGCTTCCATAAAACTTGGCAGCATAAGCAACCAGCGTTCCCCATCCACAACCAATATCTAAATGCTTATCACCAGGCTTCATCATTAATTTTTCGCAAACCATGGTCATTTTGCGGTCTTGAGCTTGCTCAAGGGTTTCGTTAGCTCTGTCAATCCAGAAACCACCGGTATATACCATACGTGGGCCTAAGAAATAACTGAAGAAATCGTTACCTCTATCATAGTGTTCACGCACAATTCTTTCATCTTGTTTTTTAGAGTGGCTTACCACCTCTGGAATCATTCGTTTAAAGAAGAAACCTACATGGTGACCAGTTAGTTTAAAATCGAAGAAGGTATCACGCAGATCCATAAACTCTTCAAAATCCCCAACTACATCTACTTTACCGCTGATATAATCTTCTACAAAGTGACCAAAAGACCCTCTTTTACCTTTTTGGTAGCGACTTCTGGCTGAAGGTGATTTTACCTCGATAAAATCTAAAGCATTTTTTTCCATTGAATTTTTTTTAAAAGTGGTGCAAAGTTAAGGAATTTTAACGGGAAACCAAGCTGCCCCTTATTGTCAATTTGGTTTTGACAGTGCGGGCCTATGAAACGGTTAGTTCGCGGAGCTTGCACAACTTGTGTCTTGGCTATTATTTATTGTGGTTTGCTGCGTCGTTATACTGTGATTAAGCTTATTCAGCAAGGGACCTAGCAAATTATGACCCAATCCCTTAATTGATTATCTTGCGGTCATGAAATATCTTGTTTTCTTCTGCTTTATGCTAGCAACAGCCTATACACAAACAAATCAAGGGCGATTTGTTTATGAGTTTCACGACTCATCGGTTCCTCCACAATATCATAGAAGTTATAAAATTTCGGTGGAGGATAGCCTTGTACGATTTCTGGTAGATAGTTATGGAGATATATTATTGGATGAAACATATACTATTACTAGTCAAGGACTTAAGGGCTTCAAAAACAAATTGAAGAGCTATAACTTGAAAACAAAGAAGAGTTCAGATGAGCCTAACGGTTGTACTGGTGGCACTTCCGACTCATTTTATTTGTCCTGGGATGCAAAAACTCAACTAGAGGGATACATGAGTCAATGTGGAGGAACAGAGTACGGGAATCTATCAGGCAAATTAGATGAGGCAAGAGCTTTATTCAAGGATTTGGTTCCGGATTTTGGAATGAAGCTTGCAAGTACGAGATAATGGTTTTATAGAGTTAGCGCAGTTTTACATTCCAGGAGCATGGGATCGCCGGTTCTTGGGTGGTTAAAGCTTAAAGAATAAGACTGAAGTAATATTTTATTTTCCAATTCAATGGAACTCCCATAAAGTTTATCTCCAACAATGGGATTACCCATATGTCCCAACTGAGCCCTTATTTGATGATATCGTCCTGTAATAAGTTGAATTTCAAGCAAAGACTTGCCATCCTTTTCATCCATAACGGCATATCGGAGGGTTGATTTTTTTGAATCAGGAACTATCTCGTCAAAAATGAGGGCCTTTTTTTGCTTTGGATCTTTTACTAAATAATGCTCTAATTTGCCCATCTCCGAGGGCAAGGAGCCCACCACAACCCCCCGATACATTTTTTCCCAATCGTCTTCTTGCATTTGAATTTGCAATTTTTTTAAAATAGATAAGGTTTTAGCTAATATAATAACGCCATTAACGGGTCTGTCTATTCTATGCACAATTCCCAAATAATGATTGCGGTGATATTTTTCTAAATAGTTCTGAACCTCTTCTTCTAGGCTAGGATGGCCAAAGCGGTCCCGTTCAACCTGCAAGCCGGCCGGCTTATCTAATACAAGAATGTCTTTGTCTTCAAAAAGGATATGTTCTTCGATATTCACAGAACAAAGATAATAATTGTAAGCGACCTAGATAGAATTGACATCCTTTAAACTTTCCTCGAAGACAAAAGGATATATGGGACGGTTATCAGGAAAAAAAGCTAAGCTTTTTTCACGATCAACTTCATCCCTATATAAATGGTTTTGCCATTATACAGCTTATTCCATTTTTTTAGGTTGTCAACAGAGGTGTTGTATTTTTGAGCTAAAGCCCAAAGGGTGTCACCTTTTTAATGGTATGATATTTATTGGACGCCGATTGAGTATTTGTATTCGTGTTTGTATTGGTGGTTTGATTTTCTTTATAATCATTAGCTACTTTTATTTTTAAAACCTGATCTACGTATACAACCTCTGTGGTTAAATGATTCCAAGCTTTTATACTATCAATAGCAACGGTATATTTGCGGGAAATAATAGCCAAATATTCGCCTTTTACCACCTTATGATCAACTATTTTATAATTTCCGTTTGTGTTTAAATTAACAACGGTTTGATTATTGGTTTTACTAGTATCCGTTTTACTGCTATCCGCTTTGATGGTATTATCAGCCACTAATAAGGTTTCTGGATCAGCAGAATATTTATAAATGTTTTCTTCATTGGCTAAAAAATCGCCAATAAAGTTTTTAGGGAGATATAAGGCATAACCATAATCTCCACCTGGGATATAGTCAAGAAGATAGCTTGGGTTGAGGAGTCGAAGGTCTTCTATGTTTACATTTACATAGGGGGTAATTTGGCTAAATTTAACCGGTTTTTTAACCCATATACTATCAACTTCATAACTAAAATATTTGGGGGTACTTGGGTAAATATTATGTTCTTTGTGGTAAGTCATAATATAATTAACAGCGATAAATGCTGGAACATAACTAGCCGTTTCTTTAGGTAGGAAGGGACGAATTTCCCAAAATGTTTTTTTACCCCCTGATCTGCGAATGGCCTTATTTACATTCCCGGCACCACAGTTATATGCTGCAAGTGCCAGTTGCCAGTCGTTCCCAAAATATTTATAGAGATACTTTAGGTATACACAAGCTATTTCTGTTGACTTTTCAGGGTCGAACCTTTCATCGATATAAGAAGTAACCCTTAAGCCATACATTTTTCCCGTGGCAACCATAAACTGCCATAAACCTCCTGCTCCTGCTCGGGACTTAGCAATTGGATTTAAAGCGGATTCAACGATGGCTAAGTATTTTAATTCTAGGGGCATTTTATGCTCCGAAAGTTTTTGTTCAAATAATGGAAAATATAGCTCGGCCATGCCTAAACATTTTGACACGGTGCCCCTGCGTTTGAATGCATAGAGCTGAATAAAACTTCTGATTTCGTCGTTGTAATCTAATTCAAAGGGCGTTTCTCTATCTAATTTTTGCATTCGGTCTCTGTACACATCATCTGTAAAAGATGGAATACTGTCTTTTGCATAATTATAAATATTGAGCTTACTTACATCACTGGTAAAATCATGTTGTTTAAAAAAATGCAATACGTCTAAACTATCTAATTGAGCCAATACGGGGTCATCAGCATTAATATTGCCTGAACCCGTCTGGGCATAAGCCAATGCGAATTGAAACAAAAGTAAAAGGGAGAAAATTTTTTTAAGCTTTGGCATTGTCTTGTTTTAGCATACAACGTTTAATGGTTCGATAAAAAAACGAATAATTTTTTTAAGATTAAAGATTGATTAGGTATTAACGCTGTTAACAACCTGCCATTGTGGAGTTGTAGTACCGAAAAACAGGTATTTTTTTTTTGTTAATAATTAAAAATGCAAGCGGCCATTTCTAGCATCGACTTCTCTGAAAATGCCGGAGCCATCAATTGCATTCCAATGGGTAGCCCGTTTTCATCTTTTGCAACCGGCACAGAAATAGCCGGATGTCCGGTAATGTTGGCTTGAACGGTGAACAAATCCTCTAAATACATTGTAATGGGATCATTGCTGTTTTGCCCAAATTTAAAGGCGGTTCCAGGGGTTGATGGAACTAGGATAAAATCTGCTCTTTTAAAAATATCATCTGTGGCTTCTTTAACCAAACGACGAACTTTTTGTGCTTTGGTATAATAAGCATCATAATATCCAGAACTTAAAACGAACGTGCCAAGCATAATTCGCCGTTTTACCTCTTTGCCAAAACCTTCACTGCGGCTTTTTAAGTAAGTTGTTTCCAAATCGGTTGCAGCTTCACTTCTATATCCATAATGAATCCCATCATAACGTGATAAATTGCTAGATGCTTCAGCTGTTGTGAGTACATAATAAATAGGCACTAAGAAATCTAAATATGGAAAATGTACGGTTGTAATTTCATGTCCATCATCTTTTAGCATTTGAATGGTTGCTTTGTAAGCCTCCATAACAGATGGTTGAATGGCTGGATTATCAAGAACTACATCCAATACCGCAATTTTTTTACCTTGAGCTTTTTCAATGGAGCCATAATTGTTTACGGGTTCTGAGGAGCTTGTGGCGTCGTTTGGATCAATACCGGCCATGGTTTGCAATATTAAACCAGCATCTTCCAGCGAATGGGTGATGGGTCCGATTTGATCAAAAGAAGAACCATATGCCAATAGCCCATACCTTGAAACCCTTCCATAAGTTGGTTTTAATCCAACTAAACCAGTGAATGCCGCTGGTTGACGAATAGAGCCTCCAGTGTCACTTCCCAAGGAGGCCAAACACATATTAGCCGCTACCGCTGCAACACTACCCCCAGAGGACCCGCCAGGCACTCTGCTCGTATCAATCGGATTTTTAACAGGTCCATAAAAGGAGCTTTCATTAGAACTACCCATCGCAAACTCATCGCAATTGGTCCGTCCAATAATAATTACATCTTCCGCCAGAAGCCTTTCAACGGCTGTAGAAGAATAAACAGAAACATACCCCTCGAGGATTTTAGATGAAGCAGAAACCTTATGTCCCGCAAAACAAATATTATCTTTAATACCGATAACCATTCCAGCTAATTTACCTAGAGGTTGATGGGTCTTCTTTTTATGATCCAGCTCCTTGGCTTTTTCGATCGCCTCGTGATTAAAAACCTCTAAAAAGGCATTAATTTCCGGATTTTTTGTAGAAATGTTAAGTAGATAGTGATCTACCAATTGTTCCATGGTAATATCACCTGCGTTCCAGGCATTTTGAACCTCTGCCAGGCAGCGAAAATTCATAATTGTAAATTACTTTTCTGATTTTTTAGTATCGGCACCCTCTTCTCCTTCTTCTCCTTTTACTCCGTCTTTAAACTCTTTCACACCTTTACCTAAACCTTTCATTAATTCAGGGATTTTGCGGCCACCGAAGAAAAGCAATACAATAACCAAGATGATAATTATTTCAGTTGCTCCGAATTTTCCAAACATGATTGAATATGCTAAAATTGAGCTCAAATGTAAGAATATTAACGATACAAAGTGGGAGTTTATGCTTTTTGACTGATTATTGATAGAAATTGATTTAGCGTATAATTTTAACAGAACCCTTACGTTAAGTACTTTTGTACATGAATTCTATATTATGAAAAACCTTCACATGCTACTCCGATTTAAATATGTAATCCTTGTGGTTTGCACCTTAGCCATTGTTTCCTGTGCATCAACCAACAACAGGAAATGCAACGGAGTAAGAGGATCAAGGGTGCCAATGGGGATATTATAATTGTTTTTTTCTGCTGTAACATTCTACCAATTAGCACGTCTTGTTAAAGAATGCAGGCTCCTTAATGAATATTAAAAGTAGGCATGCAGAGTAAATTTCGATTATTTTAAGTACGTTTGTAACAACTCAATTATTGATTATGAAAAAATTTTCGGTTGCGGTATTGGCTCTTGGTATAACCCTTTCTTCCTTGTTTGCCCAAACTATTGACCCCAAAAAGGACCAGATTAAAAAGCTACCAAAGCCTAAAAAGCAAGATGTGATCCTTTTTAATTTTAACTGGATGACAATGTTGAATTCTCCTACCGGCAAAGGGGATAGCATGTGGATTAGTCCATTTTCAAGAGGTTTTGATGTGGCCTTGATGTATGATATTCCATTAGGAAGAAGTCCCATTAGTTTTGCTGCTGGTATAAATTTTTCTTTCGATAATATTTTTACCAATCAAATTGTGAAGGATTCTGCAGGTGGAAATAGTATTTATTTCCAAAATATCGATAAAGAAATTAATGTGGATAACCCTACCACTAAAAGGGATTGGGCTAAAGCAAAAATCGCTACCGCTATTATTGAATTACCGATTGAATTTCGTTTTAGGTTGAAGCCTCATAAAAGGAACACCTTTAAATTTGCAGTTGGTTTTAAGATTGGATATGTGATCGATACCTGGCAAAAATATGAAGGTCCTAATTTCCTGCCAGGAGAGGACCTTAATACTAATTTACGTCAAGTAACCTACGAAGCTCCTGCAGTAAATAGACTACGTTATGGTGTTTTTGGTCGAATTGGATATAGTCGTTTTAATGTATTTGTAAACTATAGCATTAGCTCGTTTTTTGAAGATAGGCCAGAATTTGCCGGAAAAACCGGTAATACATTTTGTGTAGGCTTTAACTTCGCACCTTTCTAAAGGAAGGTTTAATAACCAGCTGACATATCATCACCGCGAGGATCCGCTCCTCCGTAATAGATTTTACCTTTTTTAAGTATGGCATCTACCCGTCCTATTAGGTCTCTATACTCAATGGGGTATCCGGCAGATTCCAACTTTTGGATCGAGGAAGAGTAGTTCTTCCAGGCTTCTTCTAAATAAATTACATCAGGGTACCATTGATGATGAAATCGAGGCATTTCAAGTGCTTCCTGAAGGGATTTTTGATAGATTAATGTTTGTAATATATTTTGTAAAACAGAGGTGATAATGGTTGCTCCCCCGGGACTTCCGGTAATTAATACTGCCTTTTTGTTTTTACAAACAATGGTTGGTGTCATAGAGCTTAACATTCGTTTTCCGGGTTGAATAGCATTTGCCGAATCCCCTAATAAACCAAATTGATTAGCAACCCCCGGTTTAGCCGAGAAATCGTCCATCTCATTATTTAATAAAAACCCGGCTCCATTTACAAACACCTTGGATCCAAAACGGCTGTTTAATGTGGTGGTTATGGCTACTGCATTGCCATACTTGTCTACAATTGAGAAATGGGTGGTCTGTTCGCTTTCTGGCGCTCCTGCCGCAACGGAGGTGGAAGGATGATAAACAAGGGGTTTTAAATGTGCAGACCTTTTCTTTAAATAGGAAGGTCTTAACAACGCCTCGGAATTTACGTGAAAAAAATCCGGATCTCCCATATGATGGCTTCGGTCCGCATAGGCAAGTCTTTCAACTTCTACAAGTAGGGAAATATATTCGGCGGAGTTGAGCTTATATTTTTTAATCTTAAGTTTTTCGAGCATTTGTAACATTTGCAAAAGAGCAACACCGCCGCTGGATGGAGGTGGCATAGTAATAATCTCGTATCCATAAAATTTTCCAATGAGGGGTTTTCTCCATACAGACTTGTAATTTTTTAAATCATCCATGGTAATAATGCCGTTGCCCCGATTCATTTCCTTTACAATCATGGATGCTATTGCGCCATCATAAAACCCCCACTTGCCTTCGTTGGCTATTTTACGTAATGTCATTCCCAAATGAGATTGAACAATGGTATCACCGGCCTTGTATGGTCTTGATTTTCTAAAGTAGTCGTTATATGGATTTAAAACGGATATATATGTAAAGTATTTATTAATTTCTATGGCATCTAATTCGGTAATGATGAATCCTTTTTCGGCAAGTTCAACAGCAGGCATTACGAGTTCGTGCCAAGGCAGACTTCCATATTCTTTATGTAGGTTTTCCATTCCATCTACAGAACCGGGTATCCCGGAAGAAAGATGCCCAATCGTGCTTAAGTTAGGTACAACGTTACCCACTTGATCCAGAAACATATCTTTATAAGCCGCTGCAGGAGCTGTTTCTCGAAAATCCAAAGCGATGTTTTCGCCACTGGCAGTACGTGCTAACATAAAACCGCCACCCCCAATATTGCCTGCTTGAGGGTAAACTACGGCCAAGGCAAAATGCACAGCAACGGCAGCATCAAAGGCATTGCCGCCCTTCATTAATACCTCAACCCCAATCCGTGAAGCCTCTTCCCTAGCTGATACAACCATTCCATTTTGTCCGGTTGAATTTTTGCTGATATGCTGTGCGAAATTTTTAGCGGGGAGGATACCGATAAAAATGAAGGCGTATTTTAAGAATACTTTATACATATATTCTTCGGTTCAGTAAAAAATCTTAACGCTTCCCAGCCACCTTCTCTGCCAACTCCAGAGCTTTTCATCCCACCAAAAGGAGTTCTAAGGTCACGCAATAACCAACAGTTTACCCATACAATCCCTGTTTTTATTTTTTCAGCTACACGATGCGCTTTGTTTAAGTCTTGGGTCCAAACATTAGCAGCCAACCCGTAGATAGAGGCGTTAGCATAATTGATCACCTCCTCTTCCGTTTCAAAAGGAGTGAGTGAAACCACAGGCCCAAAAATTTCTTCTTGATTGGTTTTGCAGTCAAAAGTTAATCCTTCAATAATCGTTGGTTCGAAATAATATCCTTCAGAAAATTCACCATCTAAAGTAATTCTTTTTCCTCCGGCCAGAATTTTTCCTCCTTCTTTTTGAGCTAGGCCTACATAATATTCAATTTTTTCGAGATGTGCTTTTGATACAATGGCTCCCATGTAGTTGTTTCTATCATTCGGGTTTCCCACTTTTAAATCTTTTACTTTTTGTATAAAATCCACTTTGAATTTTTCATAAATGTTTTTTTGTACAAAAATTCGGGAGCCACATAAACATATTTCCCCTTGATTTGTGAAAGAAGAACGGACAGCATTATTTAATGCTTTATCGTAATCGCAATCATTAAAAATTACCGTAGGATTTTTACCTCCTAATTCTAATGATAGTTTTTTGAACATGGGTGCTGCAATGCGGGCAATATGTTCGCCAGTTTTGGTCCCTCCAGTAAAGGAAATGGCTGTAATGTCAGGGTTGGAGACGATTGCATTACCTGTTTTTCCACCTAATCCATGTACAATATTCAATACACCCGGAGGCAAAATATTTGTACATATTTCGGATAACAAAAATGCCGTATAAGGGGTGATTTCAGAAGGTTTGGCCACAACGGTATTTCCGGCAGCCAATGCTGGAGCAATTTTCCAGGTAAATAAATACAAAGGTAAATTCCATGGAGAGATACAACCCACTATCCCAATTGGTCGACGTAATGTATAATTGATGGCCGTATTTTCCATATGGTGCGATTCGCTGGCAAAATGCATAATGGCTGTGGCAAAAAACTTAAAATTAGATGCTGCTCTAGGGATATCTACTTCTGTAGCTAACCAAACAGGCTTGCCATTATCTAGACTTTCAGCCTGGGCTAGTTTTTCTAAATTCTTTTCTATTTCTGCTACGATCTTTATTAAATAATCATGTCGCTTTTCGTTGCCAATTGTACTCCAACTATCGAATGCTGCTTTGGCCGCATCTACGGCAGCTTGGACGTCATTTTCGTCGGAATTAGGGACTTTAGAAAATACTTTTCCGCGGGATGGATCAATATTATCAATATAATTACCGGATGTTGGTGGAACTAATTTTCCATTGATGTAATTGGCAAGTGTAATCAAGGCTGAAATGTTTTTTCAAAAATAGGAAAAAGAACTTGTATTTGAAGGTGTTTGCCGCCCTGATTGAATCGATAACTGGCAGCGCATGCTGCAGGATATATTTATTAAGTAGGATTCAATCAATGAAGAAAGGTTTGTTTCTTGATTTATTGTCTTTACAACTACATTATAGTGGAAAGAAATAAATGTTGTCTGGGCTAAATTACAATTTAATATCCTGTGCAAGTGTATACCACCGTAAAGGATTTTCTACTTGATTATAATGGTACGTTTGTAAAGGCAAGGATGGCCATGAAAGAGCTGCTTTACCGGCTATATCATCGGCCATTACAAAGTATTGACTTTGCTCAGCTTTTCGGTTTATAGGCTCATTAGGTTTGTTTGCACGCTTTAATGCGTCAAATTCTTTTAAGGTATTAATATGGAGTGTGGTGGATTTTATATTTTTCCATAATGCCGTTTGGTCATCGAAGTGATAATCTTTTAATAACAAATGGCCGTTATTTGCGATCCAGTCAATTGCTTTTACTATAAATTTTATTTCCTCTTCTGGTATAAAATAGTTAAGGTTAAGCCGAACCCAACCTGGTTTTATACCTACATTTCCAGTCGCTAATTCAACCATATACTCATCGGACTTTTCATCGCTTAAATCAAGTAGTTCATGCCCATAGGGTCCTGCGCAACTGCAACCACCTCTAGCTTGAATTCCGAAAAGGTCGTTAAGAAGAGAAACTACAAAATTATGGTGTAGAAATCTACCACTACATCGTATATGAAAAGCGAAGAAGGCGAGACGACTGCAGTGTGTGTTTCCAAGAATAAAAACGTTTGGGTTTTTCTTGAGAACACTGTACGCATAGGCGACGGCGGCATTCTCTCGTTTCTCTATTTCTAGTTCTCCTATTTGAGCCTTAAGTTTGAAAACAAGTCCGGCTCTAATCGATTCGATTATTCCAGGTGTGCCCGCTTCTTCACGAGTTTCAATATCTTCAAAATACCGTTGTTTATTTCTGGTAACAAAATGTACCGTGCCTCCTCCTGGAATAAGCGGCACTTCGTTGGTAAACAGGTTTCGCTTGGCAATCAAAATCCCTGGGGTTCCGGGACCACCAACAAACTTATGAGTAGAAATAAAAACAGCATCTTTTTCAAGTTCAGGGGATGGATTCATATCAATTTTCATGTATGGCGCACCTGCGGCATAATCCCAAAAGGCCAAGGCTCCAAATTGGTGCAGTAAAGCGGTGATTTCATCAACAGGAGATATAATTCCGGTAACATTGGATGCGGCAGAAAAGCTACCAATTAAAGTACCTTTACCCTGATGTTTGATTAATTGCTTTTGTAAATCTTGCATATCAATCAAACCATCTGTATTGATTGCTATGGGCACTACTTCAAAGTTGCTTTCGCGCCAAGGAAGTACATTTGAATGATGCTCAAAGGGTCCATGAAAAATAATAATCTTTTCATTGCTTTTTTTAGCTCTTGATTCGAGCAATCTGTTCATCTTGTCAACAGCTGCTGTTGAGCCATTGCCACAGAAAAGGAGGATGTCGTCTTCAGAGGCATTTACACATGACTTAATGATGCTTCTGGCTTCTTCTCTTAAATGTGAGGTATGTAATCCGGTATATGAAGATTCCGTATGGGTATTGGCATAATAAGGCAAAACCTTTGTTTGAATAAAATCCTCCACGATTTTCAGCGGTTGGCCTGAAGCGATATAGTCGGAATAGGTTAGAATTCTTGGGCCATAAGGGCCCGGCACAATCGATTGGTTGCTATATTGTGAGGTAAAAATGGTTTGCAATAACTCCTGCACATTTTGGTCTACTTCCGAAAGCATATTCATAGTTTTCAATTTGTCTCACTAAAAGTAGCTAAAGAATTTTAATCAAATCTCATATGATGCCTAATAGCAAGAATTTTATATCGATTTACATAATACGTACAATTAAATCTATCAATTTAGCGACCTATGATGGTGAAATGTTGAATGAGTAGGATTAAAACCATTAAAATATGTTAGAGGGTTTTTGTACTAAAGAAGTTACCTGTACTTTAGCTTTGAGTTAGACAAATCATGAATCCCCGATTACTTCGATTTATCATTTTTTCAATCGCCCTAGCAATGGTGGGCTTAGTGAGTATTCAGGTGTATTGGGTAACGGATGCGTATAAACAAAGGCAACAGCAGTTTATAGAATCTGTTTTTAAAGCCATGAATGATGTGCTTTATGATTATGAGAGGTATCGTGTTCAAAAGCAAATGGAACGTTTGTTTGACATGAACCAAATGCAGGATAAAATGGTTGAATACATGGATTCTATTACCATGAGCAAATCTACCATCAAAAAAGGGACCGATGGAAAAATTGAAAAAATTACCATCGAAAACCCAAGGGGCTTAACCAACATCTTTTTTTCAAGTGGACAATATGGGTTTCCGGATCCATTCGGGTTAAATTCCAACGATCCATATATGGATATGCCAACAGGCAGTGAGTTGGGTTTAAGTCAAGAAGATAGAAATACCAAGGCTGAATTCCTTTCATTACACGGCCAAAGCTTGATGGAAACCATCTTGTACGATTTTTTGGAAACGTATATGAAGGATGGTAAAGGGTATATTGATAGTGCAGGCCTAGATTCCATCATTTTTCAAAAATTATCCGATCAGGGTGTCACGGCCAGATATGATTTTGCCATTTATAACAATAGTTTAGATACATTTTCGACCATTCGAAGCAATCACCTCAAAAAATTGAAGGGTTCTGATTTTGTAATGCCCATGTCAATGGGAGCATATTATGATGAGTACATGTTGGTACTGTATTTTCCAACACAAACTCAATATTTATTTAAGAACATGATCTTCCAGATTATTTCATTTTTTGTGCTTTTGGTTATCATTATTTTATTGTTCTATTATACCATTCACACCATTATTAAACAGAAAAAAGTACAGGAAATTAAAAGTGATTTGGTTAACAATATTACACATGAATTAAAAACCCCAATTTCTACCATTTCTCTTGCTTGCCAAGCTATGGAAGACCCTGATTTGGCCAATTCTCCTCTTAGGGATAAGTATATCAATATGATTAGTGAAGAGAATAAGCGATTAGCATTGTTGGTAGAAAATGTTTTACAATCAGCGGTTTTTGAAAAAGGTGATTTTAAGCTCAAAATAAAAAATGTTGATCTTCATTTGAGAATTGAAAAGGCGGTAAGCAGCCTTACCATGCAGGCGCAAAATCATGGAATAAAAATTTTTAAAGAATTCGGTGCCACTAAATTTAATGTTGAAGGGGATGAGGTGATGTTAACCAACCTTATCTTTAATATGGTGGATAATGCCATAAAATATTTTAGACCCGGGGACTCGTTCATTAAAATAAGAACCTACAACAATGAGTGGAACCAAATAATTGTGGAGGTAGAGGATAATGGAATAGGAATTTCAAAAGAGCACCAGCAAAAGGTATTCGATAAGCTTTTTAGAGTTCCAACAGGGAATGTTCACAATGTAAAAGGATATGGCTTGGGCTTAAGTTATGTAAAGTCAATTGTAGACCACCACCATGGCTCTATTGATGTAGCAAGTAAACTGGGTGAAGGAAGTAAATTTATTATAACTTTACCTTTAAATCAACCAAAAGAAAAATAATTAAACTTTAGAATAAATAAGATCAATATGGAAGATGTACAACCGAAAATATTATTGGTAGAAGATGAAGCCAATTTAGGACTAATTTTAAAAGACTATTTAATTGCTAAAGGGTACGAAACGACCTTAGCCACTGATGGTCAAATGGGTTTTGATGCTTTTACTAAACAGAAGTATGATATTTGTTTAATTGATATCATGTTGCCCATTAAAGACGGGTATACTTTGGCCAAAGAAATTCGTCAAAGTGACCAGTATGTTCCCATTATTTTTCTAACAGCAAAGTCGTTACCTGATGATAAAATTGAAGGTTTTAAAGCGGGTGCTGATGATTACTTGACCAAGCCTTTCAACATGGAAGAGTTGATCATGCGAATTAAGGCGGTTTTAAAAAGAACTAGCGTAGTTGCCGGATCAGTTGATCAGGAGGGGAATTTTGTAATTGGAAAATATCATTTTGATTCAACTAAACAGGTGCTAAAAATCGGTGATGTGGAGAAAAAACTTACCTCTAAAGAATCCGATTTACTTCGTTTATTGGCCTTAAACTTAAATAAAACCCTGGATCGTAATTTTGCATTGAAGTCAATATGGCATGATGATTCATATTTTAATGCAAGAAGTATGGACGTGTATATTACAAAGTTGAGGAAGTATCTTGCTGAAGACAAAGAAATTGAGATATTGAATG
This sequence comes from Flavobacteriales bacterium, assembly GCA_040376605.1. Lineage (GTDB taxonomy): Bacteria > Bacteroidota > Bacteroidia > CAIKAF01 > CAIKAF01 > JANWKQ01. Next base: position 29,925 of record JBEIQI010000004.1, read on the forward strand.
TTCATGGTAAAGGGTTTAAATTATTGGTGAACGGCAATTAATTTTTTGGAATATTTTTAATCAGGAAGACGGGCTTGGGGCCCGTCTTTTTGTTTCAATAATTTTTGCTTTAAGTGCTAATCCAAATGACAATAAAGATGATTGGATTAAATCTTTAACTTTATGATATGAGAAAAAGCCTCCTGTTTTTATTTATTCCTTTTGTATCGATTCAAGCCCAAGGATATTCTGATTATGTAAATCCACTAATAGGTACAGATGGACACGGACATACTTACCCAGGTGCAACCATGCCTTATGGTATGGTTCAATTGAGTCCCGATACCCGAATCGATGGAAGTTGGGATGGATGCAGCGGATATCATAGCACGGATGCTTATGTTTATGGTTTTTCCCATACTCATTTAAGTGGAACCGGTTGCAGCGACTATGGAGATATTATGTTAATGCCGGTGACAAAAAAACCCATGGCATTTAAATCAAAGGATTATGCATCCATATTCGATCATACTTTAGAGGAGGCAAGACCCGGATTTTATAGTACAAAATTAGAAGATCATCAGGTATCTGTAAATTTAACTTCTACCATAAGAACCGGAATGCATCGATATATTTTTCATGAAAATGAAAATGCGATGGTTGTTTTAGATCTTAATCACCGGGATCAGTTGTTAGATGGTGAAATTGAAATGATTGATGATTATACCGTTGCTGGTTATCGATATAGTAAGGCATGGGCCCAAAATCAAAAAATATTTTTTTACATTCAATTTTCACGAAAAATTAAGTCATCTCCGGCATTGGATGATAGTGCAACTGTTCGTGGATTTAAGAAAATTTCCGGAAAACAACTCTGTGCTAATTTCCATTTTGATGTAAATAAAAATGATACCCTACTTGTTAAAGTGGGTATTTCAGGCACCAGTAAGGAAGGTGCTCAACTTAATTTGGAAAAAGAGAATGCTGGATGGAATTTTGAAGCTACCTATCAGAAGGCTCAGTCAGAATGGGAAAAGGAATTAGGAAAAATTGAAATAAATGCTAACAATCGCAAAGAATATTCGGTATTCTATACCGCCCTATATCATACCATGATTGTTCCTAACACATGGAATGATGTCGATGGAAAATATCGCGGAATGGATGACCAAATCCATACCAAGACAGAGGGAAATTATTATACGGTTTTTTCACTTTGGGATACTTTTAGAGCGGCCCATCCTTTGTACACATTAATTGATCAACAGCGCACCAGAGACTATGTAATGACCTTCATTCAACAATTTAAAGAGGGAGGACGCCTACCTGTTTGGGAATTGTCTTCTAACGAAACAGATTGTATGATTGGGATTCATTCCATTTCAGTAATTGCAGATGCTGTAACCAAAGGGCTTGTTGATGACCAATACAAGGAGGTTTTGGCGGAGGCAATTATTTCATCCGCTAATTTACTCGATTATAGAGGTATTGGAACTATGAATACCCAACACCATTTAACCATTGAAAACGAAAGTGAATCAGTATCAAAGACACTAGAATATTGTTATCAATATTATTGTATGGCTCAGGTATGTAAATGGGCCGGAAAAACAGAGGAGGCAAAAAAGTTTGAATGGATAAGTTTGGGTTATAAAAATCTGTTTAATGTTGATACCGGCTTTTTTGTTCCCAGATTCAATGGTGGATGGCTAGCTAACTTTGATCCCACTCAGGTAAATAATCATTTTACGGAGGCCAATGCCTGGCAATACGCTTTTTTTGTGCCACATGATATTACAGGCATGATTGAACTTTATGGAGGGAAGGAAAAATTCCATGATAAATTGGATCAACTTTTTTCAGCCGACAGTAAAATGACAGGCAGAGAACAGGCGGATATTACGGGTTTAATTGGTCAATATGCTCATGGAAATGAGCCTAGTCATCATGTTGCATATCTTTACAATTATGTAGGTGATTTTAGAAGTACTCACAAAATCGTCACTAAAATATGTTCTGATTTTTACAGTCAGGATAGAAATGGGTTATCCGGCAACGAAGATTGCGGACAAATGAGTGCATGGTATGTACTTAGTGCATTGGGTCTATATCAAGTTAATCCGGGGTCACCTAATTTTACGATTACTATTCCTCAAGTTTTATCCGCAAAAATAAAACTAGAAAACGGGGAGGTCATTAATATATCGAGGGATAAAGGTGAAATAAATAGTGTTTTTTGGAATGGTAAAAAATATGAAAAACTTTATATTCCATTTGATGAGTTAATGAAGGGCGGAGAGTTAGCATTTAAAAGTTTAACTGGTAGCAAGCTAACATTTGCTTCAGAAATTAAGGAAGGTGATATTCTAATGACTTCGCAAATTGAAAAATCGACCAACTATCAACCAGCCCCTGTGATTATTGCTAATGAACCAATTTTTAGCAAACAAACTACTGTATCCATCCAATCTATTTCATCATCCAACAATATTTTGTATTGGATTGTAAACAGAAATGGAGCCAAGATATCAAAGAGCAAAATAAAGAAGTATAAGAAACCCTTTACGGTTAAAAATAATTGTAGCATTTCGGTTTATACCTATGACCCATCTTCGGGTATAAAAAGTCCAACCGCGATTAGTCAACTAAATAAATATCCCAATAATTATATCATTGATATTAAAAGCTTGGCGAATCCACAATATAATAGCAATGGGGCCACAGGTCTGATGGACGGAGTTCATGGAGAGGTAGATTGGCGAAAAGGAAACTGGCATGGATATCAAGGGCAGGATTTTGAAGCAATCATTGATTTGCAAAAATCAACTAAACTAAATGAAGTGAGTTGTACGTTTTTGCAGGATCTTAGGTCATGGATTTTGTTTCCCTCTCAAATTGAATTTTGGACATCAGAGGACGGAATAAATTATACTTTTTTATCTGGTCAATCCGAAACGCCAGATGATAAGAATGAAAAAGTGTATATCAAAAAATTAAGCTGTTTTCCTAATGGTAACAAAGTTAGATACCTTAAAGTGATTGCTAAAAACTATGGTTTACTGCCTAAGGGTCATCCGGGAGAAGGTAACCCCGCCTTTATATTTATAGATGAAATTGAATTTAAATAGGTTCTAATTACATTCCCATATCCTCACCGCCGCCTCCTTGGTTATTGTTATTAGGCCTTTTCTTGGTTTGTCCAGGGAGATCCCCAAATTTCCAGGTAAACTGTAAGGTAACAACCCTGGATTCTCTTTTACGATATATATCTCCGAAGAAATAGTCATCGAATGAATAAATAGCGAATCTTCTTGTGTCAAAAATATCAGTAATGTTTAGAGTAACGGATGCACGACTTTTAAACAAGTCAAACCGCAAAGCCGCATCGATGTTCCACATTTCTTTCATTTGACCTTGAGCAAAGTTTTGTGGCGCCATATAATTGAAAGACAATTGCAGCTCTGCCACCTTCGCCATTTTAAAAGTTTGTTGGCTTCTGATACTATAACTAAAATTAGTTGCTTCTAAATTTCCAGTTGGCGAGGTACCGATAATTTCATTTCTGTACATATTAAAATTGGTTGTCATATTCCACCATTTAAACCAATTGTTGCGAAGTACAATTTCTCCCCCGAAATTGATACTTCTATCTAAATTTAAAAACGTTACAGTGGAAATATCTCCATTGATGGATCGATATCGTTGAATAACTCCATCAACATGTCTAAAGTACAGGGTAGCTATAAGGTTGTGGGCCTTCAAACTCATATTATAATTTAATTCAACAGCATCAATATTCTCGGGATTTAAATCAGGGTTTCCAACTCTAATATTTAATGGATCATCATATTCTGCAAAAGGATTGAGCTGACCCAAGCCCGGACGATTTATTCTTCGGGAATAAGCAAGTTGCAACTGATGCTTATCGGATATTTTATAGTTGACAAAAACGGATGGAAAAAAATTAATGTAATTTTTAGTGAAACTCAAATTACCCACCTCCTGATTTCCCCAACTATTAGTTTGTTCAATTCGCAATCCCGTTTGAAATCCCCATTTTTTAAATGTGGCTGTAAATGTGCCATAAACGGCATTCACATTTTCAAGGTAGTTAAAGGTGTTGGTGATATTGGAGTCAATGATTAAACGATCCAGGCTATAATCAAATGAATCGGCAATAAGTGTATTATTGATATTTCTAATTGTTATTTTACCTCCTGTTTCAATTTTAAATTTATCTAAAAATGGATGTGTATAATCTGCCTGGGTAACAGAAACTAAAGAGGCATCGGTTCTATAATTATTTTGTAATAAAGGATTGAAATTAGTATCCAATTCGTGGAATAAGGTATATTCCTGTTGATTAAAATTGGATGTCTTGTCTGACAAATTGTAATTGACATTAGTTGAAAAAAGAATTTCTCTTTGTTTCTTAAACTTTTTGGTATAGGTTAATCCACCATCAACGGAATATCGATTATCATTGGTTTGAGTTAGTCTATAATTTTCTCTTGTTAACCATGAAGCAGAATCCAGATAGTTGTATTTTAAACTATCGGGATCTCGGCCATTATTATAACTAACTAGATAATTTATAGAAAAAGAAGCATCTTTTTTTAAGGTCCAATCAAAACTTCCACTAATGGATGGAGCAATTCCTATTCTTAGGCCATTGTTATACTGATTAACGGTAGATTCTGGAAGACTATCAGGAGTTGCTGTTCGAAGGTTAAATCCTTTGCTCCAATGCTGACTATAACGAAACCCGATGGTATGACTGGTACTAAAATTTTTAATACGTAGGTTCAAACTTCCCGAAACATTGTATTTATGTCCAGAGCCTATACCAACTTGAATTTGTCCACTTTTACCATCAGCCAGTTGTTTTTTTGTTACAATATTAATTATACCCGTCATCCCTTCTGCGTCAAACTTGGCGGATGGATTGGTAGTAATTTCAATTCTATCAATATTACTTGCTGGAATCTGCTGCAAAATTTGAGATCGATTATCAACCGTTAATCCGGAGGTTTTGCCATTTATAAAAATAACAAAACTACCCGTGCCTCTTAAGGTAATTGAACCATCAACATCCACATTAACCGTTGGCACTTGACGCATGGCGTCCAGGGCTGAGCCTCCAGCGGCAATGCTGTTTTTATCCACGTTAAAAATTTTCCGATCGATGCCTAACTGAAAATCAAACTTATCTTCAGCCACTGTGTATTCGCCCATGTTTTTTGTTTCTGGCTTGAGGGAAATGACACCCAAATTTATTGCTACATCTGGTGGCTTAAACATGATCGTGTCAATATAGGTGGTATAACCAATAAAAGATACTTTTACTTCATATCGGCCCGGTTTTAATTGTTCAATAATAAATTCTCCACTGTCGTTGGCTAATCCTCCTGAGAAAATGGTGGAATCTTTGAGATGTTTTAAATAAACCGTTACAAATGGAATAGGCTTTCGATTATCTTCATCTACCACCTTTCCTTGCAAAGTGCATTCAGGCATAGTGCCCCCGCCATTATATTGAGAATAGGATTGAATTGTAAAAAGGGCGGCAGTAATGAGAGATGCCAGAAAATACTTCATGTCAACAAAGTTAATATTCCATGGGTTTAGACGACAATCATTAAGGATTCTTTAACCAGTTTTAAAAATTTTGTACTTTGCATGGGTACTTTTGGGGTTGATTAGCGAATATTTGAGGCATTCGCAGTTGATCATTCACTCAAGAACCAATCAAGCATGGTTTAGACCTTCATTACCAAGGAGTGCCCATGCTTTGAGGAATGCTAATAATGGAATAGATGAAATTAGAGCAATTATATCGACTTTTGGATATCACTTCTTTGGATCCGAAGGACAATGAAGAGAAAATGATTGGACTTGTTAATCAGGTTAGAAACGTTTATGAGAAAACCAACCAGGTTTTTCTACCCTCTGCAATTTGTGTTTTTCCTAACTGGATTGAAACACTTAGAGTCCATGGAAAATTTTTGCCACTTGAATTTGCCTGTGTGGCAGGAGCCTTTCCTCATGGGCAAACCTTCACCCAGGCAAAGATGATGGAGACACATATTGCCATAGAAAAGGGTGCAACGGAGATTGATATGGTTATTAATCGTGGGTATTTTCTATCCGGTAAACTAGAAGATTGCGGGTTGGAAATTAAAATGCTCAAAGAAATTATTGGAATAAGAACCCTAAAGGTTATTTTAGAAACCGGAGAATTGGAAACCGAACAAAATATTACAGGAGCGGCTACCCTGGCGTTACATGTAGGTGCTGATTTTATTAAAACATCAACAGGGAAGTCTTCAGTAGGAGCAACCCATGAAGCGGCAAAAGCAATCTGTTTTGCTATTAAAGATTATTATCAGGAAACAGGAAATAAAAAGGGGATCAAAATTTCAGGAGGAGTCTCTACAGTAGAACAAGCCCTAGAATATTGTGAAATCATAGAAGGGGTTTTGGGTGAGGATTGGTTGCAGCCATCATTAACCAGAATAGGCGCTAGTAAATTAGCCAATGATGTTTTAAATAAATCAGGGTATTCTGAAATTGCCCAGTTTTAAATCAAACCAACCTGATGTAATATTTGATATATTTAATGAATATGAAAAAACTGTTTATTGTCTTATTTATCATGTCTGGCTTAACCAGAGTTGTTTTTTCCCAGCAAGATGTTGAGTTA
>JBEIQI010000344.1:0-2393 GCA_040376605.1 Flavobacteriales bacterium
ATGCTACCACATTAGATGAAATAAAGGAGGCTTTGGTATTCGCAAAAGATAAACCAATACTCATCCTTGGTGGTGGCAGTAATTTATTGCTTTTAAAAGATTGGGAGGGCTTGGTATTGCATATTGATCTAAAAGGAATAGATCATCTAGGAGAAGATAATGAATATCTTTATATTAAGGCTGCCGCTGGAGAAAATTGGCATCAATTCGTTCTTTATTGTATTGAACAGAATTTTGCAGGGGTCGAAAATTTATCTTTAATTCCAGGAAATGTTGGGGCTGGTCCCATGCAAAATATTGGGGCATACGGGGTTGAATTAAAGGATATATTTTATGAATTAGAGGCTTTAAATAGAAAGGATTTGAGTATTCGCAAATTCTCTAAGGAGGAATGCGAATTTGATTATAGATCGAGTATATTTAAAACATCCGCCAGGGATCAATATATTATTTTGAATGTAACCTTTAAATTATTAAGAGAACCCAAACTTAATATGCAATATGGTGCAATTGAGGAACAACTTAAAGGTATGGGGGTAACTACTCCTGATATCAAAGATATCAGTGATGCCATAATCGCCATTCGACAGTCTAAATTACCTGATCCTGCAGTCGTTGGAAATGCTGGGAGCTTTTTTAAAAATCCTGTGATAAGTCAAGAATATTTCGAAACATTAAAATCACAATACCCTGAAATTTCGGCCTATCCTCAAGCCAATGGGACCGTTAAGATAGCAGCAGGTTGGCTTATAGAAAAAGCGGGTTGGAAGGGTAAAAGAATAGGTAATTTTGGGGTTCATGCTAATCAGGCGTTGGTATTAGTTAATTATGGTGGAGCCAAGGGGAATGATATCTATCAGTTATCAGAGGATATCGTATTGGATATACAAGCCAAATTTGGAATTGAATTGGAGCGTGAAGTCAATATGATTCAATAATTCGAAGCAACGCTGGCATGGAACTTTCAATCACCAAACTCAAATACATCACATCCCTTCATCAAAAGAAGAATAGGGAAGAACAAGGTTTATTTATTGCAGAAGGAATAAAGGTGATTAATGACCTGATTAAATTTGGTTTCGTTCCTCAAATGATCGTTTATAATCCTGCATTATGGGATTTGAAAGATTTCGGACAGTCTCATGCATTTTGTGAATATTTTACCGCCAATGAAATACAAGATAAAAAGTTAAGTCTGTTATCTACCCCACCCGGAGTAATCGCTGTTTTTGAAAAGCCCCATTATCACTTGGATCCACTGACTTTAAAAGATGAGTGGATTTTTGTATTTGACCAAATTAACGATCCCGGTAATTTAGGGACAATCATTAGAACAGCGCATTGGTATGGGTTAGCTAATATTTATGTAACCAAGGGTAGTGTAGAGGTTTTTAGTCCTAAGGTGGTACAATCCAGCATGGGATCATTAGCCGCAGTAAAAGTTTATGTAGTTGAAAGTGAGTTATTTATATCTCAGATGAAGTCTTCGGGGATATCCATTTATGCCACCGATATGCAAGGAGAAAGTATTAGAACTGCTCAGCTAAGTAAACCAGGTTGTATTGTTTTTGGCAATGAAGCCAATGGCCTTAGTGAAATTTGGAAGAAATCCTCTGGTTTAAGTTTAACTATAGAACCCTCTCAGCCCGATGATTGTCCTGAATCCCTTAATTTATCGGTTTCGGCGGCCATCGTTATGGAATTGTTAATACGTTAACAACGTTTAATCATTAAAATGGCCATTTGGCCCACATTTTACCATCGCTTGCAAAAATTCTGTTAACCCTTGATAGAAAAAATTGCTTTTTTAATTTATAAGTATATTTTTGCAGCACTTCAATAAGGAATTATTGATCAACAACTTAAATGATAAAGAGAAATTACATATTAGCCTTGGCACTCTTTACAATGTCATCCTTTACGATGAAAGTATTTTCATGGGGAGGTAATGATGGTGGTGAATTACCTGCAGCCGAGCATTATCAAACCTTTGATACATCAACTGTTCATTATTGGTTGCCTGAAGGGATTGAAATGACTAAAAATGTAAATCTTACTTTGGCATTTAATCATTCTTGTGATTATGTTCATCCTTTCGAAGGAAGGGTAACTTCTGGTTTCGGTCATCGTCGCAGAAGAATGCATTATGGAATGGACATTGATTTAGAAACAGGAGATAGAGTAAAAGTAGCCTTTGAAGGAATGGTTCGTTTTGCTATGTGGAATAATTCATATGGTAATTTAGTAATCGTTCGCCATGCAAATGGTTTGGAAACTTATTATGCTCACTTAAGCAAAATTGATGTAAAGCCAGGTGATTATGTTCAGGCTGGTGATTTTATAGGAGAAGGCGGAAATACAGGTCATTCTTTTGGAGCCCATTTACATTTTGA
>JBEIQI010000145.1:0-7518 GCA_040376605.1 Flavobacteriales bacterium
ATAAATATCAATGATATTGGTGGCTTCGTGAAGCACAATTTGGCTGGTAGCATTTAAAGCTGCGTTGCCACTGCAAGACAAACTATACATGGGAACATTTGACCATGAAATAACAAATTGACGACAAGGATAAGTTCCGTAAGTTTGGTAACGCACATCAGAACTAGCACCCACCGATGGATCAATATCCTGCCATGGTGCCATGATAGAGTTCATCGGATTAAGGTTGGATGGTATGGCATTGGCAATTGGCCATTGACAATAACCATTGGCAAGTGTTGCATCAAAGCTCACTATACCATTGGATCCAATTACAAGTTGCGAATATGTATTGCCAAAAAACTGAAAACAAAATGGAAGTGGAATCGCTGGTGACCAGGTATCATCGATATTAATTAAAACTTGAGTTCCGGCAAAATATGAATATGGGCTATAACCAATGGTTTGCACCAAATACGTATTGGTTGCCAAAGTGCCTTGAAGGGTCGCATTTAAATTGGCACATTGACCTTGACATATGGTTTGGTCAATTCCTGCATTAATGGTTGGGCATGCAGAAGCTTGCGAATACAGCTTGGTATTCAGACCAGCAAAGCATAAAATAATTAGGGCAAAAAGGTAAATGTTCCTCATTTTCAAAAGTTGTGCAGGTTTAATTCTATTTTTTAGATGATTTTAACAACCACTTGGTTGTATAAAATTAGGAAAAGGATGTAAAATATATCCTATTTTAATTATATTTTAATTATATTTTAATTAAAGGCCGAAACAATTTTTAGCTTCCAGCATAAAGAAACAGAATTCCATCAACCTTACTTGCACAAAAATTATGGAGCAACCCATTTAAGTATGTTCCAAAACCATTCAGGTTTAGATGGAGGTCTTACCTACAAGTTTAGATGTACAGGGTTATTGAAAAAATATTAAAATACGTAAATATCTGATTATATATACATTACGAAATAAAAAAAACTTTTTATCAAGAAATCATTCTATTTTTTTATCAACAGAAATAGTGCAAAACCACTCCATGGTGTCCAGTGGGAATTAAATATATGTCCAATTTCAACCAATTTGGGTTGAGGTGTTAAACCAAGATTTTTGATCTACCTGATTAAATTAACATTCCCCAAAATTACATGGGTGGTATTAGATGGATCCGTAACTTCTATACGAAATACATAAACGTCCTGCTTACAAATAGAACCATTTTGTCGGGTCCCTGGCCAACCTTTCGCTAAGTCATCAAAGAAATACAATTCCTCGCCCCAACGATCAAAAATCCGAACCTCTAACTTTTTAATCCCTCTACCATATAATTGCCACATTTCATTTAAACCATCGCCATTTACGGTAAAGGTATTGGGTATGTATAAACTGTATTCTGGCTGAATGTACAAGCAACCAATAGTTGTATCGGTACAACCAGCATTGTTTGAAACCAATAAGGTGATGCAGAAAATTCCTGTGTCCTGATAAGCATGGATAGGATTTTCAACATTTGAAAAGCTTCCATCGCCGAAATCCCACAACCAATTGGTGGCCCCAATAGAATTACTTGCAAAGGTAACATCAGGATGGAGTTCCATAATTATTTGTGGTGTATAAATAAAGGAAGCTACCGGATTAGGAGATACCGTAATGTAGTTTGGGAAAGATAAAGTAGATGAACATCCATCGGCCGTTGTTACCGTTAAAGATGCATCATAAATACCCGGATTATTGAAACAATAATTTACATTTTGCGAAGCAGAAGGATTTTGACCTTCAACATTCCACGACCAATTGTTGATTACCCCTCCATTACCAGCACTTTGATCTGTTAAATCAACACATAATGGGGCACAGCCTAACAGTGGATTACCTACGAAAAGTGCTGTTGGATTTGGGAAAGTAGTTACATTCACAGTAGCCGAGGCGGTACATCCATTGGCATCTGTACCTGTTACGGTGTAGGTACCATTATTAATAGCAGAGGCCCCAGCAATAACAGGATTTTGAATCGCAGATACAAATGCATTCGGTCCAACCCAATCATAATTAACGGCTCCATTGGAAGTTAAGTTAATGTTGTTTCCATTACAGATAGGCGTATTTGTATTAGCATTAACCACAGGTAAAGCGTTAATTACCAAAGTTGTGGTAGCTGTTGCCGAGCATAAATTACCATCCGTAACAGTAACAGTATACACTCCGCTATTAGCTGGAGTTGCCGCAACAATGATAGGATTTTGACTTACCGGATCTGCATAACCACCAGGACCAATCCAGGAATATTGTAACCCACCACCAGAAGTTAAACCTATATCCGTGCCAGAACAAACCGGACCATTATTACCAGCAACAGCAGGTGGTAGTGCATTAACTGTAACATTAACCGTAGCAGTTGCTGAGCATCCTATTGCATCAGAAACAGTAACGGTATAGGTCCCAGAAGCGGCAACGGTAGCTGCAGCAATGGATGGATTTTGAGTGTTATTCTGAACAAAGGCATTGGGCCCGATCCAATCATAATCAACTCCACCATTTGATCCCAGGTTTAACGCTGTTCCGGCACAAATGGGTGAGTTGGAATTGGCCCCTGGAACGGGAACAGGATTCACCACAACCGTAGTAGTTCCGGTAGAGGTACAACCACCTGCAAAAGTTACCGTTACGGTATAAACACCCGCCATTAAAGGAGTTGAGCCTGGTATAGATGGGTTTTGAGTATTATTTTGAGCATAGGCATTGGGGCCAACCCAATCATAGTCAATAGCACCATTAGGTGAAGACAAATCAATGGTTGCACCAACACAATAAGGTCCCGTATTATTGGCCACAGCGGCAGCACCGGCGGCAATAACAACCGTGGTAGTAGCTGTAGCTGAACAGTTGCCTGCATTGGTAACAGTTACGGTGTATACCCCGGCCATCGCCAAGGTAGCACCGGGTATACTTGGATTTTGTATATTGTTTTGAACATAAAAATTAGGTCCTACCCAATCGTAATCAACACCGCCATTTGAAGTAAGATCAATAGTAGCACCCGGACAATAAGGACCCGAATTTCCCGCATTTGGCAAGGGTAGTGTATTAACGGTTACAGTAGTGGTAGCTGTAGCGGTGCAACCACCTGCATTGGTAACAGTAACCGTATAAACACCTGCCATAGCCGGAGTAGCTAGAGCAAGGGTTGGGTTTTGCGTATTAGCCTGATTATAAGCTCCTGGCCCTAACCAATCCCAATCCACAAATCCAGCACCAACAGATAGGTTGATCGTTGCTCCTTCACAATAAGGTCCAGTATTTGCTGCAGCTGGTGCAGGAACGGTTCCAATATTAACGGTTACGGTTGCTGTAGTTAAACAATTATTATTATCGGTTACTGATACTGTATAAACCCCAGAGGTTGATAATCCTGAAATGGTATTTGCACCAGGTATGCCACTGGCAGAGTTCACATAACCACCAGGACCGGCCCAAGAATATTCATAAGGACCAGTAGCTCCAATGGGTGTTGCAGTTGCCTGACCATCACTCTGTCCCGGGCAACTAATATTTACGGCAGCCATATTGGGTGGACAACAGGCACCAGTTGCAGGTGCAATGCTTGCTGGATCATCTATACAACCTGGGTTATTCCAGGATCCGGATTCACCATCACCCGATGTATTTACGGTTACACTTAAATTACTTCCGGGAGCACAACCTGCGGCAACTGTCATGTTCCAACAAAATGTCCAACTTGCAGGTCCCGGACAAGGAATTCCCGTTCCTAATAAATCACAATTGTCTCCAAAATTATTTCCGGGATTTCCATCTCCGTCTAAGTCAATATAAAAACCTTGTCCGAATGCTTGAAATGGAGGAATGGATTGAGTGCAACTAGGATACCAACCCCAAGTTCCAGCGCCACCGATAGCTGCCGCTGGAACTTGACCTGAGATTCCGGCCCAACCTGCACCAAAGGTTATTTGAACCCCATGAAACCAATTGGTATTTATTTGAGAATAATCATTTACCGTATAACAAAAGTTCACCACTTGACCCGGCTGATAGGATCCATTTACCGGTGGTGGATTTACTGCTAAGTTCGAACTAATTAAACAATCCGCACAATCCCGATTATTACGAATATTCATATTAAATGTGCCGGATTGGCCTGTATTCCCGCTAATCTGAACGTAATACGTGGTTCCTGGGAATAGCTGCTCAACAGTTAAAGTTACCGTACCACCAGTACCCACTGCACAACCTCCAACCCCACCACCTAATGCACCACAAGTACCTGAATACATGGCAATATTAGGATTGGCAAAAGTACTATTAACTGTTATAACCGCTTGAAAACCCGTTGCAACAAAGGAATACCAAACATCATTTGCAGGTACTCCCATATTGGGTCCACCGGCTCCACTGCAACCATTCTGAAATACGTATGGATTTGCTTCCGTTGCTGCTACAATGGTTCCTGCAACAGGAAGGTTTGCCCCCACACCAGATGGACAAGCCGCTGGTGCTGGTAAGTTGCCTAAGTTTTGGGCGGTAATACAATTATCATTTGCTGGTTGAGCATTTGAAATAATCATGCAACCAAAAAATAACATTAATGCAAGTAATAATTTTTTCATGGGTTTTGGTTAATAATGTTTATTAGGCGCAATTTGTACCTGCATACCAATTTTATTTCCCGGGAGTAGTTTTAAGATAGGTGGAATAAATCCAATGGGATTTTCAATTCTATAGGTAGGAATATTTAAAGTGTAACCCAGGTTAACCATTTCAACAGCCGACTTCAGTTCGATGATCATTCCATTATCAAAACTAAGCTGGTATCGTTGATTTTGCAAACGGTAAGGCTCCCAATTCGCATCATCCAGTGCCATGGTATATGGAGTAACATCTTCTTCATTTGAAGTTGATACGATCACATAATCATTGGTATAATTAGAAGCGGATTGAGAATATCCGGAGCAAATACAAATTAGCAAACAGCAAATAAAGGCCGTTAAGTATTTCATGTGCAGGTATTTTAATTACTACGAATGTAAGAATTATCAACTATTATATAACCTATAGAGTTAACTTTATTGTTAATGGTTGTATCACTAAACAAATTAATTATGTTTAGCAAGAGGAAAAAATATATTCCGCAAAATCTAAATCAACTCAGCTACCACAAATGTGCTACCCCCAATATAAATTAAATCATCCTTACCTGAATCTAACTTAGCTTGTTGAAGTGCCAAATGGGTTGATTCGAAATAACTTCCCCTAAGGTCAAAATTGATGGCTTCTTCATAAACGTCCTTTGCTTGTTTAGCCCTAGGTATGGAGGCTTGAGTAAAATAATAAATGGCCTGTTTGGGAAGGATCTGAAGTATTTCTGAAATACTTTTATCATTCACGAAACCTACCACCATGCGAAGTGTCTGATAGGATTCAGTCTGCAGTTGTTGAATGATCAATTTGATCCCATCAATATTATGCCCGGTATCTGCAATTATTTTAGGGGATGCATTGAGCAATTGCCAACGACCTTTTAATCCCGTATTGAGGCCAACCTTTGCAAAACCTGATTTTAGGGAATAATCTGAAATTTGATGATAACCCATTTTTTGTATTTCTTGAACAGCCTTTAAAACTGTTTTGCAATTTTGTTCCTGGTAAACGCCAAGTAAGTCAGTGGTTACCTCAGTTACTATTTGACTCTGCTGGAATTGAAATTGCTGATATGGAATCTCATTTTGTTGAATGTTCTTTTTCGAAAAAGTTTTCAATTCCTTGCTGGCAAACATTAAGGAAGCATTTTGCTCTCTGGCTTTGTTTTCAAATACTTCGGCCACTTCTACTTGGTACTCTCCAACAATAACCGGAATTTCCTTTTTAATAATACCGGCCTTTTCTGCAGCAATTTTTGGCAAGGTATCTCCTAACAGTTGTTGATGATCCCATCCGATATTAGTAATGACCGATAAGATCGGGGTAATTATATTAGTTGAATCCAATCTACCTCCCAAACCTGTTTCAATAACCGCAATATCCACCTTTTCTTTTTCGAAATAACTAAAAGCCATGGCCACTGTAATTTCAAAGAAAGAAGGATCGAATGAGGTGAAAAAATCTTTATTATTATTTACAAAATCAATAACAAAAGCTTCTCCAACTTCCTTTCCATTAATTCTAATACGTTCGGTAAAAGACTTTAAATGAGGGGAGGTATATAATCCTACTTTATACCCTGACTCTTGCAAAATAGAAGCCAACATATGGCTTGTTGATCCCTTTCCATTAGTTCCAGCAATATGTATGGAGGGGAAGCTATTTTGAGGATTATTAAAATGATTGCAGAGTTTGATGGTATTGTTGAGATCAGCTTTATAAGCGGCTGCCCCAATTCTTTGGAACATGGGAAGTTGATTATAAAGCCAGTTAACGGCTTCCTCATAAGGTGCCATACCTAGTTTGGATGCAGATCGTAACTTAAAAATCCAGTCCGTAATTGACTACCCGCTTCAGCATCTGCTGGGAAAGTAGTTTCATAGGCAGCCTTTTTAATCTTGCTCCATGAATCATCACTTATTGAACCATAAGTTCCTTTTTGTTTGATATAGACTTCTTGAACTTTTCCGTTTTTATCAAATTTAACCTTCACTACACCCCTACCTTCATCTCCGTTGTTAATGCTAGGTTTAGCCAAATATAGAGCAGTTCCATTACCAAATTCGTAGCCCGAACCAGTACAGCCTTTACAAGGTTTGGTTCCATGTCCGCCTACGGTGCCATTGCTATTTCCTTGATCTCCGTTACCGTTGGTATTTCCCTGACCGTTTGAATTGTTAGAAGTATTCCAAACATTATTCCACGTATTGGTATTAGAATTAACATTTGAATTATTGGTTGAATGATCACTATTGTTGGTAGTTACATTGGTACTGGATTGTGCATTGGTACCGCTATTGGTCTCATTGGCAGAACCTGCACCATTTTCGCTGGTACCATAATCCATATCGGAGCCACCCAGGGCATCAATCTCGGTTAAAGGCATATCCATGGTAACATCAATACCATCGGGTGGAGTTTTTTTCTCTTCCGGTATTTTTAATGAAATAAGAAACAAAGCTAAAAGGAGCAAACCCATATAACCGGCAGTTCCTGCTAAGGCAAAATTCCTTGATGATTTATTTTCCATAACCTATGTTTGAGGTGAAACTATAACTAATATACGATTATTCAGCTATTTGGTTCATTTTAAAGGTTCTTTTGTTTGGATCCCGATTTTCCAACCATTCTGCACCGAAATAATATCCACCAATTCAACGAAGTATTTATGGGGTACCGTTTCATCTATTGCTAACTGCACTGTAGGTGGTTGAGTTGCCGGCATAATGGTTTTAAGGGTAGGTACAATTTGATCCTTGGTAACCGGTTTACCATTTACATAATAATTGAACTGGGCATCCAGGGCGATTACCACACTGGAGCTGGTTTTATCATTTACGCTGGCGGTTGGTAAATTTACATCCATGGTATTCG
>JBEIQI010000030.1:0-19800 GCA_040376605.1 Flavobacteriales bacterium
CGTTGTTTTGGGAAGGTAGTAGAAAACTCCTTGTTCATTAGAACTAGTTTCGTTGGTAACATGCAAAACATTATAAGTGGGTTTGCAGGCAGTAATACTTAAGAGTAATGCTGCGCTATAAATGTAGTGTTTACGAGTCACGTGGCTTATTTTAATATTACAAAACTAATGATTTTAACGGCAATTCCTAGATATTATTGGCCAACAGCCTCAATACTGATTCCGCAATGTTATTTAGCCAAATGCGGCCATTCTGCGCATTCAATTTGATCCTCACAAGAAGATCCTCATTTACTCCCATATTTAATGCCCACGATAATGTTACCCTCATTTTTATTTAGCTGAGAAACCATGTATATTCGTTTCATGAATAACCCCAAATATTATGGCCTCCTCGTGGCTTTTTTGTTAAGCATCTGGACCATTTCCTGCACTCCTCAGAATCCAACACCAAAGGAAACCTCTGGTAAAATCTTACCCGCTAATCGAACGGAAATCAACCTGGAAGGCTCTATTTTAATAGTTGATGGAGGAATTATGGTATTAACTCAAAATGGGCCATTAAAAACAGAACCCGTTATATTGTTGCCTGCTCATGATAGCCTAACTCAGCAGGTAAATATATACTATCAGCAAATGTTCAACGAGCATTATGAGTCAAGCCCCAAAACCTGGGTGAAGATCTCCGGCAATTTCATTAAAGACGACAGCCTTCGAAGTATATTTAAATTTACCTGGGTTCAATTCCTCGACGAATATGGCGAAATGCAAATTGTAAAGGAGATGGAAGAATAAAATTAAATTTACTCTATTGAACCACAAGTATTCGTAGATTAAATCGTCCAATTATTAAATAGCATTATTGAGAGAAGAAAACCTGGTTGAATCACTTAAAAAAGGTGATCAAAATGCCTACCGTTCTATTATGGAACTGTATGCTGATATGGTATTTAATACTTCTTTGTCAATTATTCAAAATGCTCATGATGCTGAGGATATCACTCAGGAAGTGTTTATTGAGGTGTTCCAATCCATCCACAAGTTCGAAGAAAAAAGCAGTTTAAAAACCTGGATATATCGAATTACGGTTACAAAAACATTAGATGAAGTAAAAAAAGCCAAGAGCTTAAAACGGGGGTCTTTACTAACCCGAGTTTTTAAAAATAAGGAGGAAAGATCCATGCCTGATATTCCTCAGTTTAATCATCCCGGTATTGAATTGGAGCAAAGGGAGGCCGCGGCTGAACTTTTTGCAGCCATTGAAAAGCTGCCAGCAAATCAGCAGACTGCTTTTACACTTCATAAAATAGAACATTTAAGTTATAAAGAAATTGCTGATATCATGCAATTGAGCCTGTCGTCAGTAGAATCACTCATTTATAGGGCCAGACAGAATCTGATTAAATTATTAGAAAATTATTATACCAACCACAAGTTTTAACATGAAACTACGTCTAAAATCAAGTAACACATGAAAAACCAAGACATTCATAAAAAAATTGAGAATACCTTAGCAAGTATCGAAGGTATTAAAAGAGCAGAAGCGAATCCGTTCTTACTTACTCGTATTCTGGAGCAATTAAATCAACCCAAGAAAATATTTGTTCAACCTAAAATAGTAAGGAGAATTGTGGTATCCTTTATTCTCATTTTGGCCCTAAATGTTGGTGCTGGTTTTATTAGCTTTAAAAAAACATCTAACCAAAATAACAATGGAACATCAACTTATTTTTCTAACCACGTTTATCAATATTAACGGATATGGAAAAAAATAAACTACTCACCTTGGTTATTGTGCTGTTATTGGTCTTGAATTTGGGCACATTGGCTTTTTTATTTATTGGACAATTCAATCATAGAAAAGGCCCCCACCATCCAATGGGAAATGAAGGACCGGCAAATTTCATTATAGATGAACTAGGTTTTGATGAACAACAAAAAACCGCATTTGAGGAACTAAAAAAGGAATACCAAGGGCAAATGAAGACAATGATGGACAGCATTAAGGTCCAACACGACTTGATGCCCGACCTCATTATAGCAGGTAACCAGTCAAAGGCCGACTCGGTAGCTACCCAAATCGGGAATTATCAAAAACAAATTGAGCTCTATACTTATACCCATTTTACTAAGGTGTTTGCCCTTTGTAAGGAAGATCAGCGCCCCAAATTTAAGAGTATAATTAAGGAAATTCTGGAGCGAATGGCTCCTAAAAAAGGGATGCCTCCTCCTAGGTAATTTTTAATCATGCCCAAGAACTATCATTTTGGAATTTCTATGTTTAAATCTTGCCAATAACTTTAGTTCCATATCAAAAAGGTCAATATTACCTTAGCTCAGTATTTAATAACCAAAACCATTATTTCTTTTCCCATTATTTGTGGCTATCGCAACATGTTTTAGGGAATGATTGATGGAAAAAAAACAGAAGCTATGAAATTTTTTATCGACACAGCCAACCTTGACCAAATTAAAGAAGCGCAGGAATTAGGAGTATTGGATGGAGTAACCACAAATCCATCATTAATGGCCAAAGAAGGAATTGGCGGTGAACAAAATATTTTAGATCACTATATTAAAATTTGCAACATCGTTAAGGGTGGAGATATAAGTGCAGAAGTTATATCAACAGATTACCAGGGTATTATTGCAGAGGGTGAAAAATTGGCTGCCTTACATCCTCAAATCGTTGTAAAAGTTCCCATGATTAAAGATGGAGTAAAAGCTCTCAAGTATTTTTCGGATAAAGGAATTAAAACCAATTGTACTTTGGTATTCTCTGCAGGCCAAGCTTTATTGGCTGCCAAAGCAGGGGCAACTTATGTATCTCCATTTATAGGCAGATTAGATGATGTTTCTACCAGTGGTTTGAAACTAATTGAAGACATTGTTACCATTTATAATAATTATGGTTATGAAACAGAAATTCTTGCTGCTTCTGTTCGTCATCCAATGCATATCATTGATTGTGCAATGGTAGGAGCAGATGTGGTAACCTGTCCATTGAGCGCTATTACGGCATTATTAAATCATCCATTAACTGATATTGGGTTAGAAAAATTTCTTCAGGATTATAGTAAGCTTAATAAATAAAATTATTCCCCTCTTTTATCTTGCCTTATAGGATTATAATTCTTAGATTTATAATACTATAATGGTAAGATTATGAATATTAAAATATATCCTAAAAGTCCGGCTCCCCGTCATATTTCCATTTTAAAAGAGAAATTATTAAAAGGCGGTTTGGTCATTATCCCCACCGATAGTGTTTATGCCATTGTTTGTGCCGCTGATCAAATCGGAGCTGTAAAAAAACTTGCAGCATTGAAAGGAATTACGGTTGAAAAATCTAATTTTTCGTATTTATTTTCCGATTTAAAAATGGTAAGTGATTATACCAAGCCCATTAACAAGGATCATTATAAAATAATGAATAGGGTCCTGCCTGGCCCATTCACTTTTATTGTACAATGTAATGCAGCGGTTACTAAGATATTTCCGGGTCGCAAAACCATTGGAGTTCGTATTCCCAATAATTCAATTCCATTAACCCTCATTGAAGAACTGGGAGTTCCTTTAGTGGCCACCTCGGTGCATGATAATGATGAAGTACTCGACTATACAACTGATCCGGAATTAATTATTAGAAACTGGGAAGATAAGGTGGATGTAATCATTGATGGTGGTTATGGAAACAATGAACCATCTACCGTGTTGGAATGCACGGATGAAGGGATCACCATGATCAGGCAAGGAATTGGAGAATTAGATGACTCCCTTTTATAACCTATCATTGTTAATTACTCCACGGTAAATTAATAATTCTCTAATCTTTTTTATCGGCCACTTGTTTAAATTTGCAACTAAGGCTATGAAAAAAGTTATCCTCCTTTGCATATTATGCTTCGCTATGTCAATTTCATCAAGTTTTGCTTGTGAATGCGACAATGCTTGTAACGAAGAACAGTTGGATAAAAAGATTTATAGTGGAGCCAATTACACTTTTTTTACAGCGGAGATATTGGCCATTGAATCTGCGTTTCATTTAGAAGTTACCGTACAAATCAATCATATTTTTTACGGAGCTAAGTTTGTGAAAGACAGCCTTAAACCGGTAACTATTTATTTTGATCTCCGCACCGAATGTGCTATTATGGATCGAGGAGATATTAAGGCCGGCAGTAAACTATTTATTACGGCCGCCTACAATTCAATGGGTAAAATGTTTATCACTAATCATTGTGATGCCTTTTTTCCAGTTGAACTAATCGATACTTACAACCTTCGTGGATATTTGGAGGATCTAAAGGATATTCAATAATGTTTATATCAAAGATGCTACTTTGGAAGCAACATTGGTTCCAATGGCAACACCCATTCCTCCCATTCTAACAGCAACGTAAATCCTGTCATGAACTTCTTTAATTATGGGACTCTTTACTTCACCAACCCCCATAATACCAGTCCATTCATGCTCAATGGAATAGTTTGAAGTGGGTAAAATAATTTCGTTAAGTAAATTCAATAAATAGGAACTAATTTTATCGTTGGATTCCATCTCAACAGATTCTTCTGCTTCCATATCTAGATTTCGTCCACCACCTAACAATACGCGGTTTCCAATATTTCTAAAATAATCGAAACCTTCATGATGATGGAATGTCCCCTTTAATAATAAACCCTCAATGGGTGAGGTAACTAAAACATGTCCTCTGGCAGGTGATACATCTAATTCGGGCAGCAACTGCCTGGCAAATCCATTGGTGGTAATCAATAATTGTTGGGTTTTTATTTCGATATTATTTCCAGCCTTTAATTGAATTTCGTGGGGTGTTTTCTCAAAAGATAATATCTCCAGGCCTGTAATTATTTCTACCCGAACTTCTTTACAAAGCCTTATTAAGTTCTTAATGAGAAGTCCACTATGAATCTGACCCTCCCATGGATTAAAAAACATACCGATAACATTTTTTAATCCTAACTCAGTTGACCTAGGATTTTCTGATACTTGATAAACATTCGACTTAATTTTCAATACGTCCTGAAGATCCTTATTTAGATCAGCCAACTCCAATTTTGAATTTTCAAAAATTTCCTGATCAACCTGAGTAAATATTTCATAACCACCCAAATTTTCATAATGAATAGTATCTGGATGATGTAACTTTAACAAAGCATCTAAACCATCAAAACGATCATTTACCAATTTGTAGGCGTTTTCTTTACCCGTTTTTTTTATATCAGATAAAATTTCGGTAACACTTCCAAAGCAGGAAAATCCGGCATTTCGAGTGGTTGCTCCATGCGGTAAAAAACCACGTTCAATAACAACAATCTTTTTTTGGGGATATTTTTGCTTCAGAAAATAAGCGGATGTTAAGCCTACAATGCCGCTTCCAATAATGGCAATATCAATATCTTTTAACCAAACATCGTGTTCCCAATATGAAATGTATGAGTGTGGCATGCTTAATAATAATTGAGCTAAAGATAATTAAAAAAAAGGCCTCACCCAGTGAAGCCTTCTTAAATAAAATATGTGTTCGATATTATGCGAATACTGGTTTTAATGATCTTCTGTTCACTAAATAATAACTACCAAATAAAGCAGAAACATAAAACAAATCACCCATGATACCATTCAAAAAGAAACTTCCGAATAAGGTACCATAATCATTTTTGTAAAATGGCAATCCCGCTGCTAAACAGTTGATATATCCATTCAATCCAGGGCCATATAAATTACCTTCGAAAAAGCAGAATGAGTTGGTAACAAAATAAAACAACAATGAAGAGCTTAAAGTAATACCAATTAATTTAGGCAATTTAACTCCGCTTCTCAATAAATTACCCAACAGAAATACGATAAATAAACTGGTATAAACTCCCAAAGCGGTAGGCGTTAAAAAATAATTGAACCCACTGGTATCTGCATTTTGAATAAATACATTAACAAACAAGTCGCTAATAAACCAACATACCAATGGCAATACAAACCCCATCCATCTTTTTGGAAGATAAGCAGCGCTAAATAAGGTAATACCAATCAAAGGGGCAATATTGAGTGGATGTGGTAATAATCTTGATAAGGTGGCTATAACAACACTTACCAAAATAAATATTAAAATATTATTCTTCATCTATTCTCTTGTTTTATCGAAACAAATATAAATAAAAAAGGATTGAGTATAATACTTTGCCGTTTCCCCAAAGGTTAAACAAAATGCTTTTCATAAAAACCAAGTGCATTTTCGCTAAAAATTTTATCTGCGATTTCCTTGGGCTTCAAGCCGTACCAATGTTCCTTCCCATGTTTGGTTCTTTCCAGAAAACTGATGAGTTGCTCGTAAAAATCAGGAATTTTACTTGATTTTTCATAACAATCCACATGCGGAATAGCTCCATCGTAATCAGTTCCCAACGTTATCATATCCCAGGCAGATGGTTTACCCACTGCTTGAACCATTTGAATCACATTATCCATAAAGGCCTCGGCATAAGCGTCTTTAATAGCCTGGGAATCTTTAAGATTTTTAAGCTGTTCGAAAAAACGATTCCCTGCCATTTTATATTTATCCATCATAATCCCAATTAATCCGCCACTTTCATGGATGATTTTGGTTTCCTCATCAGAGATATTAATGCTCCAACGATTAAAATGATGTTTGGTCATTTTTTTATGATTATCCTTTTTTACAATGGATGCAGACATGGTTTTATAACCATTGGCCCCCGTGTGGCTGCAAATAATTGGAATCTTATCCGAATTAGAGATTCTATTATAGGAACGGATCCAATTATAATAATGCTGACGTCCCTTTAAGCTCATGTGTTTGGTATCAATTACGATACGTTTACCATTTTGGCGACTTACCAACTCACGAGCCGCAATGATACCCAATCCTGTGAATCCAAGCTCCATCCCTTTATTTTGATTAAGAAGGCCCAAACTCAATAATCCGGAGAAGCTGCGGCTATGACCACAAAGTTGGTTGTAAAAATGATGACATAAGTTCATGGAAAAGGGAGGAACCTCCCATTCTTTCACCTGGCCTATATGCTCGATGAGCTTTTTCCGTATTTCAGACTTCGACAATTCCCCAGTTAACATCGACCTATCAAACAATACATGGGCTCCTTCCACCGAAAGCACCACTGCTATGGTATGAGGGCCACGACCTAGAATTGATTTGAGGTGTTTATAATCTTTGGCCAATTCATATTCATACTTGCCACAAGGACTTTTGCCTTGATTATCAAGCATATATCTATATTCTTTATAGAGCAGACTATAATAATCATCATTGGTACGAAGGTATTGAATTGCATCTAACCCGTATCCGGTAATGATTTCGGCCATTACGTCCCTGGCATTTTTACTGGTAATGAATTCTGCTACATTCCTAAAATCCAGGAAGCCCGTTTCCATGGGATATAAGGATACCGTCGGGATCCTTACATTACCCTCAATAAGGTCATAAAAGTTAGTTTGTGAGAATTTAGCCACTTCATCGGAGCTTTTTAAGCTAAATTTAGCGGTAGTGCCCTTATGCTGGGTATTGTGCTCCATATATTCCCAAATATTTCTCTTTGGGGTAGGATATCCACTATAAAAGGATTTTAAGCTTGAATGTTGATGAATATCCGCAAATGGGGCTTTAAATTTGGTCATTTTGAATTTGGGTATTAAAAAATCTGCATGAAAATATAAAATATTGCTCATTTAGATTTGAGAGGAACGAAAAAAGTTGTAATATTGCAGCCCCAATTAAAGGGAATTGATATGGACGCAGTTAAATATATTCAAAGCACATTTGTAAAAGGAGTTGAACTTCCTGACTTCAAAGCAGGTGATACAGTTAGTGTAGATTATAAAATTGTTGAAGGAAATAAGGAGCGTATCCAAACTTTTCAAGGTGTTGTTTTACAACGCAGAGGAGAAGGATCTACCGCTACCTTTACAGTTCGCAAAATATCTAACGGAACAGGAGTAGAAAGGATTTTTCCTATTTCTTCACCATTTGTTGTTTCTGTTGAAGTAAATAAAAGAGGAAAAGTTCGCAGATCACGTTTATTCTATTTACGTGGATTAAGCGGTAAAGCAGCTCGTATTAAAGAGAAAATGGTGAATTCATAATCATTTATCTTCAAGAAATATTTAAAGAAGCCTCAAATTAATTGGGGCTTTTTTATTTTAATCTATTTCTTGTTTGGGCTGACTTAAAAATTCAGCTGCTATAAATGCCGAAGACCAAGCATGCTGAAAATTAAATCCACCGGTAACTCCATCAACATCTAAAATCTCCCCAGCAAAAAATAATCCAGGCACCAATCGGCTTTCCATGGTAGTTGGGTTAATCTCCGATAATTTAATTCCTCCACAGGTAACAAACTCCTCCTTAAAAGTGGTCTTACCATTCACTTCATACCGATCACTCATTAATGATTCGATCAGCAGATTTTGTTTGGATGCCGGAAGTTCTCCCCATTTAACCTCTTCATCAATTTTGTTTTTCCATAACTGATACTCCCAAAATCTTTTGGGAAGTTGAAATGGGTTCTTGTTACATACCAACTGCTTGCCATTGAGTTTACGGATCTCAGAAAATTCTTTTCTCAACTCGTCCTCTGTAATTTTATTAAGCCAATTAATCACAATGGTAAATTGATAATTACGAATCGCAAGCTCCCTGGCAGCCCAGGCAGATGTTTTTAAAACGGCCGGCCCACTGAACCCCCAATGCGTTATTAATAGCGCACCGAATTCTGAAATTTTTGTCCCTGCTATTTTAACCGTTACATCTGGCAACACTACACCCATAAGTTCGGTTATGGGATGCTTGGGTAGGTTAAACGTGAACAAGGAAGGAACCGGTGATTCTGCACTATGACCCAAAGCTATTAACCAATTATATTGTTCTAACTTAGAAAATCCACCGGTTGCAATCAATACTTTATCTGCGGTAAAACTTTTTTGATTAGTAAATTCTATGTAAAACCCGTCTTCTCGTTTCTCAATTCTTTCGACTGAACTATTATATTGAATATGAACCTGATTATTCCTAAGTTCACTTTCTAAACATTGAATAATTGTTTGTGAATCATCAGAAATTGGAAACATTCGCCCATCATTCTCTTCTTTAATTTGAATCCCTTTGCTTTCAAACCAATTGATGGTTTCTTTAGGACCAAAACGATAAAGGGTTTTTCTTAACAATTGTTTTCCCCTTGGATATCTTTCAATGAGAGTAGGCACATCGTAACAAGCATGAGTAAGATTACACCTCCCCCCGCCAGATACCTTAACCTTTTGCAAACTTTTTCCTGATTTCTCAAAAATAATTACCTGCTGATGATCCTTATGCTGAATATTAGCGGCGGCAAAGCAACCCGCAGCTCCTGCTCCTATAATTGCAATCTTCATTTTACAAATTTACCATTATTCTGCCAGAAGAGGATTTGTGTACAAACTAAAATAAGTAACTTAGTTCTTATGAAAGCGGCAACCATTAGCGAAATGAAGAAGGATCTAAGCTCCCTTCCATCGAAAGAGCTCCTAGATTTAATGCTAAAGTTGGCCAAATACAAAAAAGAAAATAAAGAACTTCTCTCCTATTTACTTTATGAATCAGGAGATGAAAAAAGTTATATCGCCGGCATTAAAGAAGAAATGGATTTACAATTTAATGAGGTGAATTATGCAAGTATTTTTTATGCAAAAAAAACATTTAGAAAAATTTTAAGAACGGCCAATAAGTATATCCGATATTCAGGCCTTAAAACTACCGAAATAGAAGTTCTGATGTACTATTGCAAAAATCTTAAAGCATCTAAAATACCTATCCATAAAAGCCCACAAATGATTAACTTATACCAACGTCAGTTGGATAAAATCATAAAAACCATCAATGGACTTCATGAAGATTTGCAATTTGATTACCAAGAAGAGTTAGAAAATTTATCACTTTAAGCAATGGCTATAAACATAAAAAAAATTGGGATTTCCATTTTCTGTGTCTTGATGATGGTTCAGGTGCTTGCTCAAACTAATCAAAATGATTCTTTGAGGATAAAAAAGAAATATTGGAGTGTTGAAACCTCAGTGGTTTGGCCAATTTATCCAGGCATTTATAAACTTAATTTTGTAAGAGAAGTTTGGTCTAAAAAATCGTTTTCAGGAGAGTTAGGATTGTCGTTAAACATTCAACCAGAAAGATTTGATAGCAGTTTTGGATATTTTTCGGAAGAATTTATGGCTTTATTTTATCGTCAATATTTTTGGAAAGGTTTTCATGTACAATTAGAAACCAACTTTGCATACGGAAGAATAAAAAATTGGCCTGCCAACGGCAATAATTATGAGAGCTACGCCATATTTCATGACTTTAGTGGTGGATACCGATTTGAACTATTAAAGAAACATAAAATCGGCCTCACAATTTCAGTTCGTGCAGGTGGTGGTTTTACCAGCTATGTGAATGCCAGCTGGCCTCGCAGCGAAAAACCATATTGGATTGCAGATCTGCTGGTAGGCATGAAGTTTTGACATTTTTTGTAATTTAGTCTAAAATAAACACTGAACAAATTCACTTTGAACTTGTTCAAAGAAAAAAAGCATATGAAAATTAAACTAACTTTTGGAGCCACTCTTTTAATGGGACTTCTTGGATCCTGCGGGCAACCAAAAAAAACATCCGCAGAATGGGAGATTCAAAAAAATATGGAATATGATTTAGCCCTCCAAGATAAAATTTATGCCAATTTTAGTTCGTTGCCAAACAATGCCACAAACAAAGACAACGAAACCTCTCTCCAGAAGGTTGAACTAGGCTATCATCTTTATTATGATACCAGACTATCTAAGAATAATACCATTAGTTGTAACTCTTGTCATAATCTTTCCACATATGGGGTTGACAATGAAGCCACATCGAAGGGTGACGATGGAGGAAGAGGCAACAGGAATTCTCCTACCGTTTTAAACGCCGCTTTTCATACTACTCAATTTTGGGATGGAAGGGCTAAGGATGTTGAAGAACAAGCAGGAATGCCAGTTATGAATCCGGTGGAAATGGCCATCCCTTCCGAACAATTTTTGGTAGAAAGATTGAAAGGAATCGAATTGTATCAGAGATTGTTTTCATTTGCCTTTCCGAAAGAAGAGCAACCAATCACCTATAACAATATCCGTTTAGCTATAGCGGCCTTCGAAAGAGAACTCATCACTCCTTCCAAATTCGATCAATATATATCGGGAGATAAAACAGCGTTAACGATTCAAGAAAAAAAGGGGATGTTGAGTTTTGTGAATAATAATTGTGTTAGTTGCCATGCAGGTCCTTTATTAGGTGGTAACATGATGCAAAAATTTGGGGTATATGATAAATATATAAATTATACCCACAGTAAAACCGAGGATTTCGGATTAATGGAACAAACAAAAAGTCCAATTGATAAATATATGTTCAAGGTACCATCTCTGCGCAACGTGGATAAAACAGGCCCGTATTTTCATGATGGAAGTGTTGCAAAATTAGATGATGCAGTGAAAATTATGGGTAAGGTTCAATTAGATGTAGAGCTTTCGAATGAAGAAGTAAGTAATATGGTGGCATTTTTAAAATCATTAACAGGAGAAGTTTCAGAGCGCTTTACGAAGGCTCCAAAGGCTCTTACAATGAAATAATCATTCTACATAAGGTTCAAAATTGTAAAAAGAATTTTATTGGAGGCAGCAAATAAATTCCACAATAGATTATTCAATTTATTAGAAAAAATAAAAGGCGAATTTTCATTCGCCTTTTATTTTTGAATCATCTATTTATGGGTTTTTAAAGACCGAGAAAAAGCCTTTAAAAGGTTCATCTACCTTATTATCGATAACGTAATAATAAACGCCATCTGTTACCCTTGGTTCCCAATCGTTTTGATATCCCTTGACATAAAACAATTCCGTTCCCCAACGATTATAAAACCAAACTTCATTTTCAGGGTAATCGGAAATATTTTGAATTATAAATACATCATTTGTACCATCGTCGTTAGCGGTAATTACATTGGGGATAATGATAGGGCATTGTTTAACTATTGTAACTGGGGCGCTAGAAATTGATTTACCACAATCGTCCTCAATATTCACATAAAAAATGGTTGTTTGGCCCATAACCGCCATAAGCGTATCCGTTGTATCCTGCGTTGGGTACCAGAGATAATGATATGAACCAAAACCACCGGTGACTATAGGATCAAGTACCGGGAATGAACTTAATCCTGGGCATATGACCGTATCTCCTCCCATCGTTGCCACCATGGGAATATAATCCCTTAAGTACAATGTTTTTTCAACCGTATCCGTTCCACATGGATTTTCATAAGTAATAAATATGGTCACTGTTTCAAGAGATTCTGCAAATGGATCATCGAAGGCAGAAATAATAATAGTATCGGAAAACTCACCTTGACCAATCACTATAAATGGAGGTACATCCGTATAATCTACCCCTTCGGTTGCTGTTCCACCTGTAAAAAAGAAAATTGTATCAACCGCATTAGAATCAGGTCGACTGAAGATATAGACAGCCTGCTGGCAACCTTCGGTAAAAATACTATCCGTACTTAAGGAATCGTTGATGAGGGTTCCTCCACTAATTAATAAACCACTTGAAGAGAAACTACCTGCTTTTAAAAATACCCCTGAATCCCATACACCATCCCCCATATCACAAATGGCAATTTTAATATGATAGAGTTGATTACATTGCACAGCACCAATGGCGGTTAAAACAGTTGTATGACCATCGTATTGCAATAAATTACCAGGAGGGGTTTCATTGTCTACATAATAGGCCCCATTGTCGCCAGCATTTAAGCTATCGATGGTAATTGGAGTATTGGTACCAGGAACTAATGCGATGTTAATGGCGCTATTGGAATAAGGTCCTGCAATTCCCGGGCCGCTTAAAAAAAATCCAAATGCGTCACTTACTCCTGCATCAACAAATTCCATATATTCCTCCGAACCAAAAACGAAATCAAAACTGACCGTATCGGATGAAGGCACAAAATCGAACTCCAAAATAGCTGCATTAAATGAACCTGTTCCGCCCCCTAATAAATTTAAATCTGCATCAGCTCCTCCAGTATTACTAAATCCTGAACTCCCGGAATTATTTGGTCCATGCGGCCCCGGACCATTAATATCAGTGTTTAAAACAGATCCTGTAGTCAAAACCAATCCACTATCTAAACCCAAGGTATTAGGAGCTCCAGTAACCGAAAACTTTCCAATGGCATTGTTATATCCAGTAAATGTAATGTTAGAAGCAGTAACCCCAGGGCCTAAAAGGACATTTTGAACGTATTGGGTTGCCGTTAAACCACTGCTGGTTACCAGTGTTTGGGACATTAAGTGACTTGAGCCCATTACTGCAAGGGAAACAATGAGAATGGATTTAATTTTATTCATTATTGAAAGTTTTGTTCTATATTATCTAATGATGAGTTTTTTGGAGGTAATGGTTGCACCGCCCTTTTTTATATAAAGTGTATAATATTTTTCAGTAAATACCGTCAGCGGAATAATGAGATGCTTGTTATTAACAATTTGAATAAGCTTTACATCGATTTCATGACTATTGGAAGAAATTAATTGCAAATTCCTTGATTTTTCGGGAATATCATCCGGAATGATGTTTAAGATATATAGATATTTACCTACAGCTTTAGAAAATTCAACTGGTTTATTTACATCAGTAACAATATAGATTGTATCATTTTTAACTTCTCCGCTTTGCGAAAACGCCATAGAAGATATCATAATGGCTAACAAACTCGTAAAAAAGCATTTTATCATGATTAAATAACCTTGTTTGAGCACTAAAATTACAAAAAAAAATGAAACTTTGCCAATATAATGAGGTAGTTTTACATTTTATGAATCAATCCAAATACTTTAATCGAGATATCAGTTGGCTTTCCTTTAATTACAGAGTAATGCAGGAAGCTATGGATCCGTCCCTTCCATTATATGAACGAATTAAATTCCTTGCCATTTATAGCAATAATTTAGACGAGTTTTTTAGAGTTCGTGTAGGTGTTATCAGGCAATCTTTAAGTATCACCAAAGATCGCGACGAAGCTGAATTATTATTGGCCGAAATAAATGGTATCGTCGATAATCAACAAAAAGAATTTGGTCAAGTTTTTAGAGGATCCATTTTGCCTGAATTGGAAAAAAATGGTATTCAGCTTATAATGGATGGTCATTATAGTAAAAAGCAACAAGCATTTATTAAACAATATTATCAGGAAGAACTCATATTTCATGTTCAACCCATATTATTGGTAAAAAATAAAGTGGTACCATTTTTACAAAATGGAGCTATTTATTTATTGGTTGCTCTTACTTCAAAAACTAAAAAATCAAGTAAACCAGCTAAAAATGTAACACCAACTTCTCAAAAAAGAAGAAAGTATGCCATTTTAAAATTACCAAGCGATGTGGTTAAGCGTTTTGTAGAACTCCCATCCGTTAATGATAAATATTGTATTACATTTTTGGATGATGTAATCAGATACAATCTTCCAGAAATATTTAAAGGATATAACATTGAGTTTGCGCATAGTATAAAAATGTCGCGTGATGCTGATTTGCATATTGAAGATGAATTTCATGGTAATTTGGTTGAAAAAGTTAAAAAGAGTCTGGGTAAAAGAAAAATTGGAGCTCCTAGCAGATTTTTATTTGATGAACAAATGCCTAAAGAAGCGGTTGGATTTTTGAAAAGTATTTTCAAAATGAAAAAAATGAGATGATTGCTGGAGGACGTTATCATAATTTTTACGATTTCTTTAAATTTCCTAACCCATTGGCGCCTGCATTGGAAAGTTTTCCCAACTTACCCTTAAGAATTCCAGAATTTGATAGTTTTCCATCCATGTTTGAGGCCATAAAAACGCGGGATTGGATTCTACATTTTCCATATCAAGACTATGATTATGTTTTGCGTTTTCTTAATCAAGCTTCCTTCGATCCAAAAGTATTCGAAATTAAGGCAACACAATATAGGGTAGCACCAGAATCCGGAGTGGTTAATGCACTTATAAATGCAGCAAGGAATGGGAAAAAGGTTACCGTATTCGTTGAAGTAAAAGCAAGGTTTGATGAAGAAAGCAATTTGAGATTTGCACAACAAATGGCAGCTGCCGGAGTTAATATTATTTATAGTTTGCCTGGACTAAAAGTCCATGCAAAAGCTATTGTAGTATCACGAGAATCCGGAAACAGAAGAGGGGTTCGTCAATATGCTTTCTTAAGCACCGGTAATTTTAATGAAAAGACCGCCAAAACCTATGCAGATCATGGTTACTTTACGTCGAACTATGACATTTGTGACGAGCTTACCACATTTTTTCAGCAACTAGAAAAAAGAACTGATCTTGCAAAATTTAATCATCTATTGGTAGCCCAATACAACATGGTGACCTCGCTTTATAAGATGATTGATCAGGAAATTCAAAATGCCAAGCTGGGTAAAAAAGCGCAAATTATTATTAAGGTAAATAATTTGGAAGAAGAATCCATGATTGATAAATTATATGAAGCATCAAAAGCCGGTGTTATAATTGATATTATCGTCAGAGGTATTTGTCGTGTCATTCCAAATAAAAAATTCTCACAAAATATCAGGATCCGAAGGATTGTAGATCAATACCTAGAGCATGCCAGACTATGTGTATTTTATAATGGAGGCAAACAAGATGTGTTTTTATCATCTGCCGATTGGATGAGTAGAAATTTATTCCATCGAATTGAACTTGGATTTCCAATTATCGAGCCAGATCTAAAGAAAGAAATATTAGTTATTATCCATTTACAATTAATAGATAATACGAAAGCTCGGTTAATCGATGAGAATTTAAAAAACAACCACTTACCGCGAGTTGGAGTTCCGCACAGATCACAAACTGAAACTTATGAATACCTCCGTAACAAGTATTACAAGGTATTTGCAGATGACTAAAATAAATATAACCATATGCAAGTAACCGTAGAAGTTAGTTTATATCCATTAACCGAAAATTTGAAGCTGTTGTTATTGAATATATAGAAGAGATCAAAAAAACTTCCTCCTTGCAAATATTTGTTAATGGACTTAGTACTCAAATAATCGGTGAATATGATTTAGTAATGTCAACCCTTAACAAAATCAATAAGGAGACGTTCGAAAAATACAAATGTGTTATTTTAATGAAAATGGCCTCTGGTGAAAAAACCATTGATAACTTACCCGAAGTTCTCAAGTAAATTACAAAATTTGCTTGAGTTCGATTAATTGATGAATGCTTGTGAAATTGTTAGGTTCTACAATTTCCTTATGATGATTGAACCAAATAGCATGCAAGCCTGCGTTTACAGCTCCTTCAATATCTGCATCTAAGTTATCCCCAATCATTAATGCGTGTTGTGATAAACAACTTGTTTTTTTTAAGGCGAATTCGAAAATATGACGTTCCGGTTTTCTTCGGCCTGCCTTTTCACTGGTGATTATCTTGTCAAAAAACTTATCAATTCCTGTATTTTTTAATTTCAAATGTTGTATTTCCTGAAATCCATTAGTAATGATATGTAAAGGATACTTAGGATATAAATACTCCAAAACTTCCATTACACCGGGCATTAACGCAGTTTTAAGTGGACTTAATATTACATATTTCTTGCCCATTTTTTTTGCCAAGATCCTATCTGAAATTCCAAAATTCTTTAAAGACAAATAGAACCGTTGATGCCTTAATAAATCCTTATTCATTTGATTTTTTCGATACTTATCCCAGCAATACTCATTACATCGCAAATACACCGGCCAATAATCTTCGAGAGTAAAACCGAACGATTGTAAATTGAATTCATCATAAATTTCAGAGATGGCCAATTTCGAATTGGTTTCGAAATCCCATAAGGTATGATCTAAATCAAAAAATACATGCCGTATAGAATTATCCTTAAACAACTTTAAAAGAATTAATAATATTGAGCATAGCTGAACCGAAACTTGCAAAAATAACCGACCAAACTACTACACTCACAAATAAATAGATAAATACTTTCTTATTATTTTTATAATATCGCATCGCAATAAAACAACCAATGGGAATTGATAAAATAATAGGTGTTAAAAATGCAATTCCAAACAATCCAAATTTTGACTTTACCTTTACCCACTTTCTGCTCCGTTTTGAAAATACCTTTCGAGGCTTTTTACGTTTAAATAAACCTGTCTTTAATTTAAACCAATTCCAAAATCTTAATAATCCGGAGCTTAAAAACATAAATACGATGATGCCGAATGTTCCTGAAGAAATTCCAAATAATAAGGATTCCCAAAAATTCAATTCCTCCTTAAGAATAAAAAATGGTACTGTAATAGCAAATTTAAAGGATGCTATGAGAGCCGCGATAAGCGCTTCGAGCCAAGTGGTTTCCATTATAATTTTATACCGTAGGCTAAATCACCCGCATCTCCAATTCCTGGTATAATATACGATTTAGCATTGAGCTCTGGATCCAAAGCACCAATCCAATACTTAACATCAGATGGTAAATGATGTCGAGTATAATTTAATCCATCTTCACTAGCAATTACTGATACGATATGTGTTTCTTTTGGCATTCCACGTCTT
This sequence comes from Flavobacteriales bacterium, assembly GCA_040376605.1. Taxonomy (GTDB): domain Bacteria; phylum Bacteroidota; class Bacteroidia; order CAIKAF01; family CAIKAF01; genus JANWKQ01. Next base: position 17,680 of record JBEIQI010000030.1, read on the forward strand.
TCTGTAAGTATTTTCCAGCAACTAACCATACTCATACCAGTAGCCAACATAGGATCACAAAGAATTAATACTTTATCTTCTAAAGACGGTGAAGACATATATTCGACTTCAATATGGAACTTTAATTCGGAATCATGTTTTCGATAAGCTGAAATAATCGCATTCTCTGCTTTATCGAAGGTTTGTAATAAGCCATCGTGTAATGGAAGTCCTGCACGTAATATTGTACCTAAAACAACATGATCTGAGCAAGTATTCATGGTAGCAATACCAAGAGGCGTTTGAATGTCGTTAGATTCATATTTAAGATGTTTACTCACCTCGTAGCCCATCAACATTCCTATCCGCATTAAATTGTTTCTAAAACGGAGGCTATCTTTTTGAACTTCCACATCCCTTAACTCGGCAATGTAATTATTAATAATATTGTTCTCTTTAGAAAATAAATGAATCATGAAATCGTTACTTTAACCGCGATAAATATACGTAAAAAACAAGCATCAAAAGATGATATTGGGCCTTTAATTAGATTTTAAATTTTTTATACTCGAACAAATAGTAAGATCGATCAACACCCCCAAAACCCTTGTAAAATCTAGAAACTGACTCAATATTAGATCCCCCAAAATCAAATTTTTGAAAATTTTCTAAATTCATTTCTATCTCCTGATCAATTAATAGGTGCATAGCTCCACAATTTTTCCCCTCTTCAGTAACAGCTCCTTTATAATAAATATTGATCCCATTCCAATGTATAAAATATCCAATTGCCGCCAAATTATCCCCATGGTACACTTCAGAAATAGTTCCGAAACCCAAATTTATCCAATGCTCCATTAACTTTCGTAACAAAGTATACGATTGATGATTGATATTATCAATTTGATTTCCTTTCTCCCGATGAAATGTAGTTAGCAATAAATTGATATCATTCGTTTGCTTGATTGTTAGTTGTTGTTTAGCTGCTTTTTTCAAATTCCTTCGGATATTTTCATTATAACCCGAACGAATTTCTTCGATTGTTTTTAAATTCAAGGATAATTCTTGAAAGTTCATTTCAGTCATCTGGAAATCCTTATGTTGACATTTCTGCCAATAATGCATCTTTATCCACCATGTTTTTGACGGCAGAGCATCTAGTATTTCCAACATCATCGACTCATTAAAATGATCAGAATAAACACCTAAAGGTCCCATAAATTGGGGATGCCAGGAATAAGAGAGCCCTAATTTTTTTTTAATGGGCAGCGCCAAAACGGCTTGATAATCATTCAAAACAATTCCGATCCAATCTTCGCATGCGGTACATATCGAATCGTACAAACCAAAAATACTTTTTTGAGGGCTATTTATTACACAATGATCCCATCGTGACTTTTCAATCTTTTGAAAAGGAATAAATTGTATCATTCAGCAGAAGCTTTTACCATAGATTCGAAGGCCGATTTCCAACCTTGATATTCCACCCAAGGGGCAAATGAACGATCATGCCAAATAAACACAAAATAACCAGATACTTTTCTCACTTCTTCTAGCATTTCCAACATTAATGGCAATGCTTGTTCTGCTGACATTTTCTTATAATCAAAATAATGAGAATCCATTACTTGAAAAGGTACAATCATTAGGTTCGTTATTTCCTCTGCTTCCAAATCATAAAAAGCAAATGGCTCTGCTATACAGGCCCTAAACCCCGGATAATTAGGATAGCCCATACTATAGTCTTTTTTAATACCAACCTTTATTAAATGACGATAAGTTTCTGGAAATTTTAATTTAATAAAATGCTGTCTGCTATGCACAACTCTCTTTCGCAAAAGCTTTGATAACAGTTTTACCTCAGATTTTAGTTTGTTCACATCCGAATTCGAGGCATACGACGGATGAATGCCAACTTTGCCGCTGAACCTAAGTTTTTTAACTAGCTTTTTGAATGACATCGAACTGATATCAAGTGCATGATCATGTTCACCATGGTGATTACATAAGACAAAATAACGTAATGGAATCCCGTGATTTGTACAAACCTTTTTCTGAAACTTATAATAATTAAATGGATCTTTTTTATTTCCTGTAATTACATGAGTTCTTTCGACTGCTGATTTAAATTTGAATCTAATA
>JBEIQI010000142.1:0-7757 GCA_040376605.1 Flavobacteriales bacterium
AGACCCTCTGAGTCTTTATCCAAACGGCCAATGGGAAAAATTCGGGATGAGTGATTAATATAATCGATAATATTTCCTTTGATATGCAATTCTGTGGTACAGGTAATACCGCGTGGTTTATTAAAGGCGATATAAACCAAGTCCACCGGTTTTCTTATCGATTTGCCGTCCACTTGCACATCATCATTTTCCAGTACCCGATCTCCTAAAACTCCCAGCTTGCCATTAATGGTTACCTTGCCTTGTTCAATGAGTTTGTCGGCTTCTCGTCTTGAACAATAGCCCGTATCACTAATTGCTTTATTTAATCGTATGGTATTGGGTTTCTCCACTAGGCAAGTGCTTCTAGAATTTGAGCTGAATGTCTTTTTGATTCTACCTTTTCAATCACTTTTAAAATTTTCCCTTTTTCATCAATAATAAAAGTGGTTCTTAAAGTTCCCTTGTATTTTTTACCAAATAGAACTTTATCGCCCCAAGTGCCATATAATTGATGAACCACTAAATCCGAATCTGCAATCAATGGATAATTGAGATTATGTTTGGCAATAAAATTCTGATGTTTTTTTTCGGGATCAGAACTAATCCCTAACACAACAAATCCTTTTCGCACCAAAGCCTGATAATTGTCTCTTAAATTACAGGCTTCAACTGTACAAGTTGGTGTATTGTCTTTTGGATAAAAAAATAAAATTACTTTTTTCCCTAAGTATTGTTTAAGGGTAATGGGCTGACCATCCTGGTCTTTTGCGGTAAAATCGGGAGCCTTAGATCCCTCTTTGATTAGTGCCATCGGCTTTGGGTGTTTGGTTAGTTTTTTCTAGAATGCATTGGTCTCTTAGTTTTACATATTTCAATAGCCATTCAGGGTTTTTATACATATACTCCTTTTGCAGGTTATGCTCCATATTCCCAATTTCAGCCGTTAATCTGAACATATTAAAACTATCCTTCTCTGCTTCGGCATGAATGAATTCCATATGAAGATCACAGCTCTTTTTTGCCATCGTTTCGGCTGATGGGCCGCAACTTACAAGTAACAAAATACCTATCAAAAGAGCTCCTGTCATTTTATTCATTGGCCTAAGGTAGTTTAATTTCAATCATCTCACAGATATTTCTGCAAACCCCATGAATATGGACAAGTTATTTAAAATCCAATAATTCTAAATCGATAATCAAATGTGTATATGGTGGAACATTCGCTGCACCTGCTTCTTTATACGCCAAATAATAGGGAATAATCAGTCGTGATTTTTCACCTTTTTGCATTTTAATTAAGGATAAATTTAAACCATCAATCATTTTGCTATCACCTAAGGTATATTCCACAGGGGCCCCTTTCATATAAGTATTTTCAATCTCCTGACCAGCCATGGATAAACATAAATAATGAATGGTAACATCTTGTCCAAAAACAGGTGATTTACCCTTTCCTTTTCGTTCCACAATTCTAATGATTCCATTGTTATCGGGAGCCTCTATAATGCCTGCCACTTGTAAATAAGAATCAAACATTTGCCGGGCCATTACCTTATTCTCGAAATCCTTTTGTTCTAAATATACATCGTACTCATTGGAGTCTAATAATTCCAATACTTGAATATATAATTTTACATAGGATCCAGGCTTTACATTGGCGGGCATTTGAACATTAAAATTATTTTTAGAGAAAAAGGTATCTGCCAACATCATAAACACGGCGCTGTCTCCATCACTCAGTTTATGAAAGCCCTTCATTAAATCGGATCCTCCGTTGGGTTTTTTTAAAGGTACTTGAAAAATAAATCCACCTCCCATATTTGGTTCAGAAACCGCAGAATCCTGTTCCGTTTTTACCACTGCATTAGCTAACATAAATATGCCAGTACCAGGTTTGGTGCCGGTGTCCATATCACTTAATATTTGGTACCCAAAAATAGGGGTGATTTTTTTATAGCCCTTTAATGGCCCTTTATTGCAGCCCATTAGCAAGGCCGTGAAAATCATGATGCTTAAAATGGTTCCTATGTGCTTCATCAATCCTATTTTTTCTTTAAGATTTCAATTAAACTAATATTGTAAACTACGGTACTAAAGGGTGGAATTCTATCCATATCTCCAGCTAAACCAAAAGCCCTGTGCGATGGGATGATAATAATGGCCTTATCACCTTGGTGGAGGTATTTTATTGCCTCGTGTAATCCGCTTTCTACATTATCGTAATCTACCACAAATTGTTCGGCACCAGTTTGACGAGATGAATAGCATAAAGTACCATCCAATAGTTTAATGTCAAAATCAATCAACACCACATCTTTTGAATTGGCGGTGGCTCCAGAACCTTTTTCATATATCATATACCTCACCCCTGTGCCCGTTTCCATCATGTCGAATTGATTCCTCTTTACATAAGCATCGATAGCTAGTTTTTCTTCCTTACTCAATTCTTTATTCTTTTTAATGAGTGGATCATCAAAGTCGTTGATATTAATAATAACCGGTTGGTTTTTTTTCTTTTGGCCACAAGAGTTGAATGCCAGAAAACCAAAAAGGATACAAAAAAGATAAATGATTCTCATAGTGTTAGTCTCTAATACCAATAACTAAACTGGTGAGTTCTGCTTTATATTGTGGTAAAATTTCCTTGAATAAATTCACAGCATCAGCCGCTGATCCTTCAAATTCTCCTCCAGCCGCATTTTTATGCCCACCCCCCGAGAAGTATTGTCCGGAAATGGAATTGACTGCAAAGTTCCCTTTACTGCGCAGAGAAATTTTAGTTTTACCTTTTTCTCTTTCATGAAAAAAGGCACCCATGACTGTATTGGTAATGCTTAATGCATAATTCACCAATCCTTCGGTTTCTCCTTTCTTTAAACCTAAGGCTTCTGATTCCTCATAGGATATGGAAATAAACGCCGTTCGGTATTCCGGCAAATAGACAAGTTTCTCGTTAAGAGCAAACCCAATCAAATGAAGTCTTTCGGGGGTGTTAGAATCAAATATTTGAGAGACGATGAGTTCGTAAGAAATCCCTGTTTTTAATAATTCTCCGGCTACTCTAAAGGTATCAGGTCTTAATGCATGTTTAAAACAACCCGTATCCGTTAATAACCCCGTATAAAGGCAATTGGCCATATTTTTCGAAACAGCATATCCTGGCTCCAATTCCTGGATCAATAAATAAACCAATTCGCTGGTGCTGCTGGCCTTTAATTGATGATAGGTAAAGTTAAACTGCGGGTCTGGATCAGGATGATGATCAATCACCATTTTTATTGCCGATGAGGCTTCTATGAGGGGTTGAAGTTCTCCGGTTCTATATAATTGACCGTAATCGGCACAAATAATCATTTCTGCATCTTTAATCTCCTTGGCACAGGCATTAGGTTCTTTTTGATAATTGAGTATCTTGGATACATCCGGCAAAAAGCCAAGGAATTCTGGAACAGCATCATTCACCGCGATTTGACAGGTTTTACCTTTCTCGGTTAAATAATGAAAGAGCCCCAAAGAAGAGCCAATGGCATCTCCATCAGGGTTTTTATGAGGTATGATGATAATTTTCCCGGCCTTTTTTAAGGCATCGTGGAATTCCTGAATCGTTAATGTTTTTAAATCCTGCATAAATAGCTGTCTCCCGGTGTGAAATATTCTGTAAAGTTTATAATTTTGCGCCAAATTTCAGCATAAATATTTAAACAAAAAGAAAACATGGCAAGTAACAGAACTTTTACAATGTTAAAACCAGATGCAATTGAAAATGGGCATATGGGAGCAATCATCAATCATATCATCAAAGCAGGTTTTAAAATTGTAGCTTTAAAATATACAAGATTATCGGTTGAAGAGGCTGGTAAGTTTTACGAAATTCATAAGGAACGTCCGTTTTATGGCGAATTGGTGAATTATATGTCATCGGGTCCTATAGTGGCTGCCATTTTGGAAAAAGAAAATGCAGTGGAAGCATTCCGTCAAGTAATTGGAGCTACTGATCCTACGAAGGCAGAAGCTGGAACCATTCGTCAATTGTATGCTAAATCTATTGCTGCTAATGCAGTTCATGGTTCAGATAGCGACGAAAACGCAGCAATTGAAGGATCTTTTTATTTCTCTCAAAGAGAAATTTGCGAATAAATATTGATCATTCTTGATCATTAAAAAAGCTACATCCATGATGTAGCTTTTTTCTTTGTGTTTAAACAAAGAGTGTGTTTATTTTCCTTTTAAATTTTCAAATTTTCTCCATCCCTCCGGACATTTTTTTAACATGGCTTTTTTTAATTGGGCGTCAGTAACCTGTCCATACTCCTTCGTTTTTTTAGAAATAAGCATCATTTCATTAGCAGCACTTAACATGGTCATGGGATCATTCTCCTCGTATTTTTCCATTGCTAAACACATTTCATCAGCCATTTGATTGGCCGCCTCTGATCGGTCACAGGAATTTAATAATAGAATGCCAGCCAAAGCTGCCAGCCAAACACTTCTTTTTATCTTCATAATAAACTTGGTTCTGCTAAGATACGCAGCTAGTTCCCCTATTGGTTCATGAAAGGCATTAAAAAAATCTTTATTTGAGTGGGTGATAGGAATTAATGAGTAAGTGATTTTCATTTGATAGTTTATATTCTGTTAATATCACAGGATAGATCCTACCTCAATTCCTGTATAAATGGTTATTTTTGCAGCAAATATTCAATATGTCCGAGCAATTAACCACCATAGATACCGCTAAAAAACTAGGAATTTTACCGGATGAGTTTGAAATGATTAAAGAAAAGCTAGGCAGAACTCCCAACTTTACGGAGTTATGCGCTTATAGTGGCATGTGGAGTGAACATTGTTCATATAAAAACTCCATTAAATGGTTAAAAACCTTACCTAAGGAAGGGCCTCATATGTTGGCCAAGGCGGGTGAAGAAAATGCAGGACTTGTGGCTATTGGAGATGGTTTGGCCTGTTGTTTTAAGATAGAATCTCATAATCACCCATCGGCTATTGAACCTTATCAAGGGGCTGCAACTGGTGTGGGTGGTATTAACCGTGATATATTTACCATGGGGGCTCGTCCCATTGCTCAATTAAATTCATTGCGATTCGGTAATTTACAATCAGATCGCACCAAGTGGATCATGAAAGGGGTAGTTAAAGGGATTGGAAACTATGGGAATTCATTTGGAATTCCAACGGTAGCAGGCGAAGTGTTTTTTGATGAAGCTTTTGAGCAAAATCCATTAGTAAATGCCATGAGTGTTGGGATTGTGAAGGAAGGTCAAACCATTAGTGCCACCTCTTATGGGGTAGGCAATCCCATTTATATTGTTGGTTCAGCTACCGGTAAAGATGGAATTGGTGGTGCAGCATTTGCCAGTGGGGATTTATCTGAGGATTCAGCCAAGGATTTACCAGCAGTTCAGGTGGGTGATCCATTTCAAGAAAAATTGTTGTTAGAAGCCTCTCTGGAGGTAATTGCATCCGGGGCCGTTGTGGGAATGCAGGATATGGGTGCTGCAGGTATTATTTGTAGTACCGCCGAAATGAGTGCAAAAGGTGAACATGGGATGAAAATCTACTTGGATAAAGTTCCTACTCGTCAGGCTGGAATGCAGCCGTATGAACTTCTTTTGTCTGAGTCGCAAGAAAGAATGTTGGTGGTAGTTAAAAAAGGTCAGGAAGCCATCATCGAAAAAATATTTGATAAATGGGATCTTCCATGTGCTAATATCGGCGAGGTAACTGCAGGTGAATTATTGGAATTTCAATTTAATGGCGAAAAAGTTGCCGAATTGTATGCCGATCATTTGGTATTAGGCGGTGGAGCTCCTCAATACGATAGAGAATATAAAGAACCGGCCTATTATGCTGAAGCTAAACAGTTTGATGCTAATACAATTTCGCAGCCAAAAGATTATAAAGAAGTGGCCCAGTTTCTTATTGCCCATCCCAACATTGCCTCCAAAAGATGGGTATACAACCAATACGATAGTATGGTGGGTACGGTAAATATGACCACGAATCTGCCATCGGATGCAGCCATCGTTAATCTAAAAGATTCCAATAAGGCATTAGCCGTTACCGTTGATTGTAACAGCAGATACGTGCAAGCTGATCCTGAAATTGGAACCATGATTGCCGTAAGTGAAGCCGCCCGAAATATTACTTGCAGTGGAGGTGTACCTTCTGCTATCACCAATTGTTTAAATTTTGGAAACCCCTATAACCCTGAAGCCTATTGGCAATTCGTGGGTGCCATCAAAGGAATGAGTACTGCTTGTTTAAAATTCGCTACCCCAGTTACCGGTGGTAATGTGAGTTTTTATAATCAAAGTAAAATAGGTGACAAGGTGGTTCCAGTATTTCCAACACCTACCATTGGTATGTTAGGACTTGTAGAAGATAAAAAACATCAAATGGGTCTTGCCTTTAAAAATGCAGGTGATCATATCTTTATTTTAGGAAATGTATTTGTAGATTGTATCAATAGTTCCGAGTATTTATATTCATACCACGGTGTTAAAAATACGCCTGCACCCAATTTTGATTTAGACAAGGAATATCTTTTACATCAACTTATTAAAGATTTGATTAGAGGAGGAGCCATTCAATCTGCTCATGATGTTTCTGATGGGGGACTTATTTGTAACTTATTGGAATCGGGTTTTGTACATCACAAAGGTTTCGAAATCAATAAAACCATGGATGGCAGAAAGGATGCCTTTTTGTTTGGTGAAGCACAGGGCAGGGTGGTGGTTTCTGTTGCTTCAAATCAACTGAATTTATTTACCGAAATTGTAAAAAAACATACCTTGTTTGCCGAATCATTAGGGGTGGTAACCAATGGAGAAGTGAAAGTGGATACCGAAAACTGGGGTACTATTACTGAATTCGAAACAAAATATAATACCTCGATAGAAGAAAAACTCAACTAACCAATGAGAGCTAAATTTTTCCTTTTTGCCCTTGTTTTAGTGGCCGCTTGTTTATCCTTTACACAAGTTAAAACAAAAAAGTTCCTCGATTATTTTCAGGATTATAAGGCGGATTCGTTGGTAATCGTTTCTTCTGGTAGTTCTGAATTTAAGGAAGATCCCTCTACTCCAGTTACCGAACGTGGGGTTTCTATTGATACATCCCATTTTCATGTATTTAAAAATGATGTAGCTGACGACCTTTTGTATTTCTCTACCACGGATGGGGAAACAGGTCCAATGGCCTATTATAAAATCAAACTGAATGCTGCTTCGGGTTATTATTTACTATTACTTCGTTCCGGGGGTGAATATTGGAACAGCCGATTCTACGCATGTTTGTATAATTCCGGTGAAAAAAAAATAACGGAGACTTTATTGGTAGCCGAATATTTTGGAGATGCCGGGGATGAATTTATTTGTAGTTCAAAATTGATCAAACAAGATAAAGAATGGACGATTTATTCACACGAATATTATCAGGAACCGATCGACTTTCACAAGTATGAAACGGATTCATTAAAAATTACCGAGGTGGATAGAACCACCATTCTTGAATTAAAGGATGATCATTATCATTTCAAAGAGACCTCTCATCAATCAAAAAATTTCATTAAATAATTTTTTTTCGCAATAAGCAGGAATCTTCTGCAGCAACTATAAACAAAAGATTCATTTCAATTGAGGTGGTCAATTCCTTTTTGAATTGGTAAAAAACCTTAATTAACAAGCTCTCCTGCTTATTCATTCAGATAGGTTTGAACGAATACTTCGTTTGTGTGTATAGCCTAGTGTTATTTCACA
>JBEIQI010000309.1:0-3080 GCA_040376605.1 Flavobacteriales bacterium
GCAACTAATGACGTATAACCAAATGGCATCTTTGTACGCTTGCATCTGAATTTCAAAAAATTAACAAACTTCTACAATGGCCTATTTTATAGACTTTCAAATTAACATGCCGTTAAATCAAGATTAAATGAAGTTCATTGTCAAAACAATTCATAAACGCTTTCGTAAACATCGTTTCTTGTACAAGAAATAATTTTATTTAAACAATTAAACACAAAAAAGCGTTATGAATCCCATTTTACAATTTATCATTGGCTTCTGGTGGATAGGCCTTATTTTATTAGCACTCATTTTCTACAAATTTGTTCTAAGGGTTTTCTTTGGAATGGTGATTGTTCCGGAAAACAGAATTGGTTTGGTAACCAAAAAATTTGTTTTGTTTGGTAAACATAAAGAACTTCCGGATGGCAGAATAATTGCCGTATTGGGAGAAGCGGGTTATCAAGCAAGAACCTTGGCTCCTGGATTGTATTGGTTCATGTGGCCATGGCAATATAGTGTGCAATTTCAGCCCTTTACCATTATTCCTGAAGGTAAAATTGGTTTGGTACTTTCTAACGATGGAGTTGAACTTCCAACTGGTAATATACTTGGTAGGAAAGTTGAATCTGACAATTTTCAGGATGCAAAAACATTCCTAGAAACAGGTGGGCAAAAAGGTAGACAAACATCTATTTTAACCCCGGGTACATACCGTATCAACAGTTACGCATTTACGGTAACTATTGCAGATATGACCTTAATTAGAGAAAATATGTTGGGTATAGTAACGTCGATGGATGGAGCTCCTATTGCATCTGGACAAATTGCAGGTAAGGATGTTCAAGGGCATAATAATTTTCAAGATATTGATACCTTCCTGGTGAATGGTGGTAATAGAGGATTGCAGCCACAAATCATTTTAGCGGGTAGTTATTATATTAATCCTTGGGCCGTACAAATTGAGGAAATACCCATGACGGATGTACCTATTGGTCATGTAGGGGTTGTTATATCCTATATTGGAGATGATGGAATAGATATGACCGGTGATTCCTTTAAGCATGGAAATATTGTTGGGAAAGGTTTTAGAGGTGTTTGGATGGAACCATTGGGTCCGGGTAAATACCCTATAAACAAGTACACCATGAAAATTGAAATGGTGCCAACTACAAATTTAGTATTGAATTGGGCCAATGCAAGAAGCGAATCCCATGCATTGGATAAAAATTTAAGTACAATAACCGTTCGATCTAAAGATGGATTCCCATTTAATTTAGATGTTTCCCAAATCATTCATATTCCTGCCAATGAAGCACCTAAGGTAATTGCTCGTTTTGGTAGCATGAATAACCTGGTTTCCCAAGTTTTAGAACCTACCATTGGCAATTATTTCCGTAACTCGGCACAGGACAGCGATGTAATTTCATTCTTAAGTACCCGAAAAGAACGTCAGGATTCAGCTAAAGATCATATTGAAAAAGTCTTGGCCGAATACAATGTAAATGCAGTTGATACTTTAATTGGAGATATTGTTCCTCCAGAAGCATTAATGAAAACCTTAACCGACCGTAAAATTGCGCAGGAAGAAGAAAAAACTTATGAAACGCAAAAAACGGCCCAAGAGAAACGACAAGGAATGGAGAAAGAAACTGCCATTGCCGATATGCAAAAGGAAATTGTAAAAGCACAACAAAGTGTAGAAATTGCCCAACGCACGGCCGATGCTACCGTTAAAAAGGCGGAGGGTGATGCAACCAGCTTAAAACTTCAGGTGAATGCTGAAGCTGAGGCCACCAAAATGAGGGCAATAGCGCAAGCTGAAGCAACCAAATTAAACGCAAGTGCAGATGCCGAAAAAATATCCAAAACAGGTTTAGCCGAAGCCGAAAAGATTATGGCCATTGGTAAATCTACTGCAGAAGCCTATGAGTTGCAAGTTAAAGCAATGGGTGGCAATAACTTTACCAAATTCAAAATTACCGAAGAGATTGGTAAAAATAAGATTAAGGTAATTCCTGATGTACTGATTTCTGGCGGAAATGGTGGAGGTACCGACTCAACAATTAGCGGTTTGTTGGGTTTAAAATTGATGGAAATCATCAATGATAAAAACGAAACCAACGAATTAAAAACAGACGAAAAATCTGACAAAGGACCAGATAAGATAAAGTAATTGCAGAAAGGAGCCCCAATGGGCTCCTTTCCAATTCAAAGATTAAGTCTGAACAGTTTTCTAAAATATTACATAATTCTTGCTATCTTTACAGCAACAAAGCGGTTGAACCCGCTAAAACTTAAAATTAAACATGGGTAGATCCTCAGAAACATTCAACAAAAAAGAAAACGAAAAGAAAAAACAAAAAAAGCAGAAGGACAAGGAACTTAAAAAGGAAGAAAGAAAAGCTTCAGGAGGAAAAAAAAGTTTTGAGGACATGTTAGCTTATGTAGATGAAGATGGTAATATAACAGATACACCACCTGATCCAACTGTTAAGAAGAAAAAAATCAATGCGGAAGATATTGAAATAGGTATTCCGAAGCAAGAAGATAGAGAAGAGGAAAGCAAAGAAAGAACCGGTGTAATTACTTTTTTTAATGATTCTAAAGGTTATGGATTCATTAAAGATTCAAATGGAAATAGTGTGTTTGTTCATGTAAATGGCTTGGTAGATAAGGTGGGTGAAAATGATAAAGTTATTTTCGAAGTGGAGATGGGCCATAAAGGCTTGAATGCAGTAAATGTAAAATTGGTGAAATAAAAATCAAATAATATAAAAAAGGGGTTCAGATTAAATGAACCCCTTTTTTTATTTAAATAATCCAACATCCCCTTTAAAATAATCAAGAAACAATAACCAATAATCGCCAATGATATATTTAAAAATATTCTAAATATTCGTTTTATTAATGGCATTTAAAATATCTCATAACGAACAAAAAGCAATCCAAACAACCTATATGAGCATCGCTGGCAGTGCATTGCTAGCAATAGGCAAAGGGCTTACAGGTTTCTTTGGTAATTCTTATGCCCTAATTGCGGACGCCATAGAGTCTACTACGGATATATTTGCTTCTATTTTGGTTTTATTCGGAATCAA
>JBEIQI010000301.1:0-3277 GCA_040376605.1 Flavobacteriales bacterium
CATGAAAAAGGAATTCTGTTTTTTGCTTCCAATGGTCATGCAGGTCTTGGAGGTTTAGATCTTTTTTGCACCAAATTATCCGATGATGGTAAAAATGGTAAAATCATGAATCTGGGTGGATCGATCAACTCATCCATGGATGATTTTGGATTGATTATGGATATTAGCATGAAAAGAGGATTCTTTTCAAGTAATCGTTTAACCGGAAAAGGATCGGATGATATTTATGCATTCGACGTTCTAAAGCCATTTACTTTTAATAAAGCTATCGTAGGTATTGCAAAAGATAAAGAAACCGGACAACCATTGGCCGGCGTCACCGTTAAACTTTTGGATAATAAGGGGAATGTTATTTCTGAAGTGGTTACTACCGAATCAGGGGCTTTTAGCTTTGATGCCGAACCGAATTTGGATTTCTCTTTAACCGGAAATAATACCAATTATAAAGAAGCTAAAAAGAATGCATCTACAAAAACTGAAGATGATGTAATTGCCGTTGATTTAGTTTTAGAAAAAATGTTATCTATTTCAGTAGCTTGTTTAGTTACTGATAATAAATCGGGAACTCCATTAGATAGTGTACTTGTTACCATTAACGATAGAAATACTGGAAATAAATTATTCGAAGGATATACCGATAAACAAGGTAGATGGAGACATGAATTGGAAAAGACCATGATGAATACCAATATTTCTTATGTAATTAAATTGGATCGCAAAGGTTATTTGGCTAAAACCATCGAATGGTCATACAGGATTTATAAGGAAGAAGAAATTCGTATGCATGAGTTTATGGACTTCAATATGGGAATGTTGGAAGTTGGTATCGACTTAGCTAAATTATTAGGATTAAAGGACATTTATTTTGATAAAGGCAAGTGGGATATTAAACCGGTAGCTGCGTTGGAATTAGATAAAATTGTGGCTGCAATGAAAATTTATTCTACCATGCACGTTGCATTAGGAGCACATACTGATTGCCGCGGAGCCGTGGAAGCCAATCGTACTTTGTCTCAGAAAAGAGCTGAGTCTTGTGTAAATTATATTGTAAGCAGAGGTATTGATGTTAACAGGATTTTCCCTACTGGTTATGGTGAAGATAAATTAACCAATGATTGTAAATGCGAAGGAACCGTAAAAAGTACATGTTCCGAAGATGATCATGCAAAAAATAGAAGAATTGAATTTATTGTAGAAAAATATCAAAATTAAGAACTTTGTTAAACAAGTATCTGCATAATATACCAAGTACCGAAGCCGGAAACACATCCATTAAGGAGTGTGTTTTGGGTGATTTTAATATGGCAAAAATAATCACACCAGACCCTAGTGCTTTGAACAAGAAATTTCAAAATAATTCCCTTATGAAAAAAGTTTTTACTACCGCAAAGAGTTACCAAGTGCAAATGTCTGAAAGGGCGGTAAGCAATGATTTTAAAATAAACATTTTTATGCAAAAAGGTTTACGATTACTGGTTGGCAGTATGTTTTTATGTTTAATGTTCTTAAATACTAATTCATATGCGCAGTGCCCGATTATTGACAATCCAGCCACAGATATTTCTGTTGAATGTAATGGCTCCGGAAATGCCGTAGATTTTGCCAATTGGATTGCAATCAACGGTGGAGCTACCGAAAATGGTACATGTGGAGCTGTTGCATGGTCTGCAGCGGTAGGGCCTTTTGTTCCAAGTTGTGGTTCAGCAGGTACAATAAATGTTGTATTTACTGCAACTGATGGAGGCGGAAATACCAATACCACTTCGGCTAATTTTATTATTGTGGATACACAAGCGCCAACATTAGTAGCTTGCCCTCCAAATGAAGTGATTGATAACGATCTCGGTTCTTGCGGATCTTTACGTTTAGAATTACTTCCCATCTATGATGATATTTGTTCTGGAGCCATTGTTCCTACAACAGCAACCAACTTTGCATTACCCTTCCCTGTAGGTGCCACACCAGTTACTTACACTGCGATTGATGCTTGCGGAAATGTTGCTGATTCATGTAATTTTACAATCACCATTAATGATAACGAAGCACCACATGTGGCAAGTCCAAATGATTTAATCGTAACCATATCATCAGTGGATACCAACCATTTAGATGAGGTTTCATGGACCTTAGTGGATGTAAGTGGACCAACCGTTATTGCTTCCGGTAGTGGTTATGCTACCAATTCTGTTAATACAATTGTTGTTGACATTACTGGTTTAACAGGTCCTTTCGAATTTAATATTACTACCGAAGCTGGTGGATTAGACGATAATGTGGCTAATTATTTAATTACCTATAATGGTACTGCCGTGGTTCCATCTACCAATATTGGTAACCCTTCAGGACCATCGGTAACTACCAACAATATTAATGTTGATTTAGGTTTGGGTACTCCGGTAGTACTTACATATAATACCGATCCCGGTTTTTGTACCTATACTGCCGATGCAACTTGGGATGCAACTATTGTAGATAATTGTTTAAATGCGGTTACCTCTTATAATTTAACTGGCGTTACGTTAGGTTCAGGTTTAAATACTCTTGCAGGCGTAGTATTTAATGTAGGAGCCACTACTATAACCTGGACTTCAACCGATTCCGCAGGAAATGTTTCTTCCAGCTCATTTGATGTAACGGTAACACATAATGAATTACCAGTGATCACTTGTCCGGCGAACCAATCCTTTGCAAACACTCCAGGCACCTGTGGAAGAACCACAACCTATTCATTACCAACGTTTTCGGATAACTGCCCAGGAGTAACCATGGTGCAAAACCCAGGTGATCCATTTACCAGTGGAGACTTTTTCCCGGTAGGGGTTAATACGATTACCTATATAGCAACAGATGCATCGAGCAATACTAATACCTGTTCCTTTACGATCACGATCGTAGATAACCAGTTACCAGTAATCACTTGCCCTGCAACAGCGAACATAATTACTGATTTGGGACTTTGTACTTCATCAGCATCTATAGGAACTGCAACCTTTACAGATAATTGTGCCGGAGGTTCAGTCGCTGTATTACCAGCCGGACCTTATGCTATTGGAGCAACCAATGTAGTTTGGACTGCAACTGATGCAAATGGAAATACTTCTTCGTGTACTCAAGTGGTGAACGTAACTGATACTCTGGCACCGGTAATTACTTGCCCTGCAACAGCTAACATTAATACAGATTTCGGACTTTGTACCTCATCAGCATCTATAGGAACTGCAACCTTTACAGATAATTGTGCCGGAGGTTCAGTCGCTGTATTACCAGCCGGACCTTA
>JBEIQI010000178.1:0-6589 GCA_040376605.1 Flavobacteriales bacterium
AGATCAGCGGATTTACCATGGCCAAAAATGCAACTAAGTTGTATTATCCCATTAAGGAAGCCATTGAATCAATTTTACCCATTGTAGATGAATTTGTAGTGGCTTTGGGTGATTGTGCCGAAGATGATACCACCTTACAACAAATTGAATCCATTCAATCCGATAAAATAAAAATTATCCATACCACTTGGGATCTCAACAAATATCCGAACGGAACAGAAAATGCTCATCAAACCGATATTGCCAAGGCCCATTGCAGTGGCGATTGGTTGTTTTATTTACAGGCGGATGAAGTGGTGCATGAAAAATATCTTCCCATAATTGTAGATAGATGTAAAGAGTTATTGGAAGATAAGGCAGTTGAAGGGCTCTTATTTAATTATATTCATTTTTGGGGGGATTATCAGCATTATCAAACAGCCCATGGATGGTATGATTATGAAATAAGAATCGTTCGTAATTTACCTGATATTCATTCTTGGGAATCGGCGCAATCCTTCAGAACAATTCCTGGTTTTGATGGTAAAAACTATCGTCAGCAAGAAGGCACCTATAAATTAAAAGTGGCACCGGTTAATGCCTATATTTATCATTATGGTTGGGTTCGTCCACCTGAATTTATGCAAAAGAAAAATAAATCTCTGCAAACCATTCATAAAGGGGAGGACCGTGTTGCAGAGATTTATAAAAATATTGCCAATTATTATGATTTTGGTCCAATTGGCAAACTCAAGGTTTTTAAAGATAGCCATCCGGCTGTAATGAAAACTATGATAGCCAAATTTAATTGGGCCGATCAATTGAATTATACAAAAAAGGAAATTAATCCGGACCGGGAGCAGCATAAACACGATAGTTTAAAAAATAGAATCCTAAGTTTTGTGGAGCAAAATCTATTGGGTGGTCGCAAGCTATTTACATTTAAAAACTATATAAGACTCCGCAGATAGGGCTGTTGGGGGCTCAACCAAATTATCTTATCTTTGTAACTTAGAAAATTTACATGCAGGGGAAACTTAAATTTATCAGGAGAACCAAGTTTTTATTTTACCGTTTGGCATTGCATAAAATCTTTATGCCTTTTAACCCATTCTTTTTAAACTTATCCTATTTAAGTAAACTTTCAAAATTTATCCATTCGCAAAAAAACATCCCATTCAATGATTTTTATAGTTCAAAATGGGATTATAGCAAACGATATACTTTATACGAGAAAATATTTGAACATGAAAAACTGGGCGGACCAGTTAATTATTTAGAATTTGGGGTGGCCAAAGGTCTCTCCTTTAAATGGTGGTTAGATAAAAACCAGGATACACAATCAAGGTTTTATGGGTTCGATACCTTTACCGGATTACCGGAGGATTGGGGTCCGTTTAAGGCCGGTGATATGAGTACCGACGATACGGTTCCACATATTGAAGATAACCGAGGCAAATTTATCAAAGGATTGTTTCAGGATTCATTACCTGAATTTTTTAAAACGTTCGATAATACCCATCGTAAAATTATCCATTTGGATGCGGATTTATTTACATCTACCATGTACGTTTTAGGCATGTTTGCCCCCTATTTAAAATCGGGTGACATTCTTATATTCGATGAGTTTGCCGTGCCTCGTCATGAGTTTTTAGCCTTTACTAATTTTGTAGATGCCTATAGAGTAGACTATGAAATCATTGCTGCTTACAATAATTTTTTCTTCGTAGCCGTAAAGCTTAAATAAATTTGATGCAATTTTTAAAAAGAGGTTTTTTCTTTTTATGCTTGATCACCCATTTGGTGGCCTCTGCCCAAATTATGTTTGTATGTAAAGATAGCACCGGTTTATATCCTTATCCTAGTTTCAATCAGACACCCTTTCAATATGTACGCTGGGCGGATAGTTTACAAATCATCAAAAAGTCGAAAATACCCAGCATCAACCCTAACACTTTAGTAGCCAACCGAAAAGATTTATTTAGTAATTGGACCCAGGTAAGAACTACATCCGGAATAAAAGGTTGGCTTCCTTTTAATGAAATGAAAAAAAAACTTTTACGTCCCCCATTTAAAATACTCAATGTAAACGTAGGAGATATTTACCAGGATGAATTGTACCCAATAGGTTGGAGTAAAAATGCATTTGCATGCATCATCGAAGGATACATTGATGGGGCGGTGGATGGATTAACAGTACGATATCAGGTACATCATTTCGATACCATTCCATTGGAAAGTATATTAGATTATACAAGCTATCAAGATCCGGTAGAATGCATGTGGATTCAAAAAGGTTTTGATATCCAACATTCGTTGGTACGCAATAAAATTATCCCTTTAACGCAGGCGATAGAATTAAATCGATCAAAAATATTAGTCAATAACAAGGATACCTTGCATATGTTTTGGGACTTTTCTAAATCGCCCATTGAAGTTATCGCCTCTGCCAGTGGCATCACAAAAACCATCCATACTATTCAAGAGCCCATTCAACGAATTATGGTTTTGGGATGGTTATCAAATCCCTTGAATCCTCGACAAATCGTTGTTGTATTGGCGTATATAGCGGATATCAGTGGACATTATATAGAGGTCGTACCTATTGATTTGAAACAATTCTGTACGAAGAAATAATACACCAAAAAATACAGCTTATTGCAGCCAGATAACAAAGCAGATGAGTTGGAAAAATTTAGTCTGAATAACCTATTGAGGGTATTAAATAAACGTTTCAGTTAAGGTCTACTTCGTTAAACCGTTGGCGGAGCACCTGCCCCATCTTCAACAATATCAATAGCTTCAGCAGCTAATTGATCGGCCTTGGTTTTGGATAGTTTACGATGCATTCCTATGGCTTTTAATGATAAAATAAGTCCTACAATTAGAGATACAATAGCACCTAACCAAATACCCGGAATATTTTTTTCGAATAAAAAATAATCATAAGCCCCGTGGAAACTTCCAGCGGCAACATAGGCAATTAAAATAAACCCGAATTTATTTTTGCGTAAAAACTTAGCTTCCCCCAAAAAGAATCCCATAATTACGGCAAACATCGCATGGGCAGGAACAGCTGTAAAAATTCGAAGAATCCCAACTGCTACTCCTCCATTAAGCACATACATTATATTTTCTACCGTGGCAAAACCCATACTCACCATCACGGCATATACAATACCATCCAAGGGTTCATTAAAAGATTTCCGGCGATAAGGAACCAATAAAATAAAAAATAATTTCCATCCTTCTTCAACAAATCCGGTTCCAAAAAAGGCATCCATAAAAGCACTCTGCTCAATAAAACTTACCTTATTCAAGAGAAGCTCCACCACCAGGGTTGGCAATACACTAAAGGCACCTAATAAAAACGAAACAAACAATAAAAGTTTGGGCTCCTTATCATATTTATCTCTAAAATAAACAAACAGAATAAGGGCTATACAAGGCGCAATGGCTAAGGCTAAAAGGAGTACAATTTCCATGTATTAAAGGTATAATTATTATTTATACGGATTGTGTAATTTATTTAGTTTTTAAACTTGCCAAAAGAAAGTATAAAAACTAAAAATCCTTGTTGGTTACCTTAATGCCCAACTCTTTCAACTGAGCATCATCAATTAAACTCGGACTATCAATCATAGTATCCTTACCCGCATTATTTTTAGGGAAAGCAATAAAATCACGGATAGAATCTACTCCACCCATTAAGGCACATAACCTATCGAAACCGAAGGCAATTCCGCCATGTGGAGGAGCCCCAAATTCAAAAGCATTCATTAAGAATCCGAATTTTTCCTGAGCATCCTCTTTGGTAAAACCTAACACTTCAAAAACTTTGGCTTGTAAATTTTTATTGAAAATTCTAATAGAACCACCGGCTACTTCAGTACCATTTAAAACCAAGTCATAAGCATTGGCTTTTACCCTGCCCAATTCATTGTTCATCATGGCATCAATATCCTCCGCCTTAGGCGAAGTAAATGGATGGTGCATGGCAAACCATCTTCCATCCTCTTCAATATATTCAAACATAGGGAAATCAAGTACCCATAATGGTTTAAAATCATCTTTCGAACGCAATCCCAACTGATTACCCATTTCAAGGCGAAGTTCATTTAATTGTTTACGGGTTTTATCGGTATCGCCGGCCATTACCAGCATTAAATCACCTTTTTCGGCACCTAATTGGCGAGCCCAGTCTTTTAAATGTTCCTCTGTATAAAATTTATCTACCGACGATTTAATACTTCCATCCTCATTTACCCGAGCATAAACTAATCCTTTTGCGCCAATTTGTGGACGCTTCACAAATTCAGTTAACTCATCCAATTGTTTACGGGTATAGGATGCAGCCCCTTTGGCGCAAATACCCACTACTATTTCAGCCTGATCGAATACCGGGAAGCCTTTTCCTTTGGCAATCTCTGTAATCTCCTCAAATTTCATTTCAAAACGAATGTCGGGTTTATCACTGCCATAAAATTTCATGGCATCATCATAACTCATCCTAGGCACCTCCCCTACTTCAATTCCTTTCACTTCTTTCAATACATGTTTTAATAAACCTTCGAAGGTTTGTAAAATATCTTCACGTTCTACAAAAGCCATTTCGCAGTCAATTTGAGTAAACTCAGGTTGGCGATCAGCCCTTAAATCCTCATCTCTAAAACAACGTACAATTTGAAAATACCGATCGTAACCACTTACCATTAACAACTGTTTAAAGGTTTGCGGACTTTGAGGCAAAGCATAAAATTCACCATTGTGTACCCTGCTTGGAACCACAAAATCGCGGGCCCCTTCGGGAGTTGATTTAATTAAAAAAGGAGTTTCAATTTCCATAAAACCCAGGTTACTTAAATACTTTCGGGTTTCAAGAGCCGCCTGATGACGTAACATTAAATTTTGCTGTAAAGGTTTTCGGCGAAGATCCAAGTAACGATATTTCATTCTTATTTCATCACCCCCATCGGTATTTTCCTCAATGGTAAAAGGAGGCGTATCGGCTGCATTTAGTATATGTAATTCGGTACAAATAATTTCAATGTCACCCGTATCCATTTTATTGTTTTTGGCCGAACGTTCAGCTACCGTGCCTTTCACCATAATCACATATTCACGACCCAGTTTACGAGCAGCATCCGCCAACACAAAATCATTTTCCATATTAAATGCCAACTGGGTAATCCCATAACGGTCTCTTAAGTCAATAAAAGTCATTCCACCCAAGTCGCGACCTTTTTGAACCCAACCACTCAGGGTTACGGCTTGTCCAACATGTTCAATTCTCAGTTCTCCGCAGGTATGTGTTCTGTACATGATAAAAAATATAAAAAGTTAGCCAGGGCCATAGAAGCACCCGGCAGCTACAAAGATAAAATTTTATCTAATGTAGGTTCTTAAACATTCATATAAAGGGCATTGTGCTGCCATTCCCTTTCCTACGCTAAACACCCCTAAGGGTTCGGCCGTTTTTGCCAAGCCTGGCAGGAGCTCATTGCCACGCCGCTCTGCCAGTCAGGCAAAACAAGCCAACCTTTTCGGGGTGGTACCGCTTCGGCAAGGGGCAGAAGATAAATCGATTTACCTTTCATCACAGAAAAATGATTATTTTAATAATAATGCATAGCACCTTCAGAAAACGGTGAGCAAAATCTATATAATTATGATTATCTCCAGGGAAGCATTTATTAACTTTTTTGAATCAAAAAATCATGAAGACACTATATTCGAGTTGTATTGTTTTAGGGTTTATGTTATTATTCCTGAGCTGCAAAAAATCAACCCCTGATCAGGATTCGAATTCAACCTCGGCAAAGTCCATAAAAAATAATAATTATATAACAAGGTTAGATTCAATTATCCAACATCAAATTATCCAGAAGAATATGGAGGATAGTATTTTAGCTAATCAATTTATCTCCGTTGTTGATTGGGATATTGATGATTTTATAGTGAAGGAAAAGGATCGCTCATCTCAATCTTTACGACGAATGATTGAATATACTAAAGAAGAATGGCGACAAGTACAAAATCCCATTATTGCCACTTATAAAGGATGTGATTTTGGAGATTATTTCCATATCAACTTCGAAGATTCAAAGGGAAACAGATATAACTTTGGATGGGGAAACAATCATTTGGGAGATTATCAACTCTTTGACGAAGTTGATTATAATGACAATCCTAAATACCTGGGTAAAATATTCCAAATTAAATGGAACTGGAAGATCTCAAAGTTTCCTTGTTGTGAAGGGGAATATGATATGGTAGAAGCCTATCTTCCGTCCATTACTCAATTAGAAATATTGGAAAAACAGTACATAAAAAAATAAAATATCTATCCTTTTTTCAATTCAATCACGGTGATTTCCGGACGAATACCTACCCTACCGCTATATCCTAAACAGCCCAATCCACGGTTTACATAAAGATATTGATTCCCTGTTTGATACAAACCTGCCCATTGTTTATATAACCATTGACTTGGACTCCATTTAATTCCGGGAATTTCAATACCAAATTGAAACCCATGGGTATGTCCGGCCAACATTAAATCCATATCCTTATGGTCCTTTAAAACCTGTGCATCCCAATGAGAAGGATC
>JBEIQI010000091.1:0-10630 GCA_040376605.1 Flavobacteriales bacterium
AATGGACCTTGGGTAAAGATTAATTTCATTCGGTGCAATTGATATGGAACTTCAGGCATGGGAAGTGAATGAGGTAATTTACGGCCTACCAATAAGACGTCGTATCCCAAATGGTGCAATTCGTGGCAGGTTCTGCTCACCCTTTGATCTGTTACCAGATCATTGATTACACTTACAATAATTCTCTTTTTGGTTGTACCCATTCTTGGAATAAAGATATAATTTTTAGGCATCGAATGGATAATTAAGAGGTCTATATTAAACTTTTTACTGAAGGGGGGTACAACATTCAGTAACATGGATATCAGTTTTATATTTTGGTTATTTTTATCTAAAATTTGATACATGAAAAATATAAGTTGGTTGTTGTTTGCTTTTTTGCTCGTTTCCTGTGGAGCTTCTGGTTCAAATAAATCGAATACAAAGCCAAATGATACCATTGTAAAGGATTCTAATCTAATGCCCTCTGCTTCAATGATTCAAACCATTAAATCAAATGATACAATTATATTAATTGGTAAAACTCCTGTTTGGGTTTTGTCGCCAACGGGAACCATTAAAGCCGAAATCCTTGTTTTACCTGGTTGGAATTTTAAAAAGGAAAAAATTAATCAGGAATCTGATTTTTGTAAAAAGGCCTTGTCGGCAGGGTATAGGTTGGTTTTGCCGGAAATGATGAAATCGGTTTATGCTACCAATTATTTTCCTGAAACCCGATCGGACTATAAACAAATTCTTACTTTAACTTGGGTAACTGATACCATGATTAAATCACTTCAAAAGGATTACGGAATCTTTATGGGCAAGAATAATTATTTGCATGGGATTTCAACAGGCTCCAGAGGCGCTGCATTGGTTCATTTAAAAACTGGTGGGTTGTTTACAAAGGTAGTATTGTTAAGTGGTGATTATGATCAAACCAAAATGACGAATGATAATTTAATGAAGAATACCTATGGGGCTTACAATCTATTTAAGGACCGTTGGGCAACCATTGATAATCCATTCAATTTATCTGCTCAATTTTGGACAGCTCAATTATACATTGGACATGGAATGGAGGATGATGTAGTACCAGTTGAACAAAGTATTTCCTTCGCCGATAAAATAGAAAAGGATCATCCTGAATGTAAAGTTTTAAAAAGTTTTCCGGCCGCCAAGCATGATTTTAATTTTTGGGGCGGCGAAACGGATGCCATTTTAAATTTTTATCAAAATTAGACAATAACATAATGCTTATTAGATTTGATCACACGGTAAGCTAATTTGATTAGAATTTATTTTTATTTTATTCGGTTATTTTGAGCTTTTCATTGCACCACATTTCGAAATCAAAAAGCTCTAAGGCAGGTGCCTCAAATTTGTTTTCCTGAATATTTTTTAATGATGCGCTTAAATGAAGGAGCGATTTTTTGGTATCCGATAGAGTGGAGGTCGCTAATTTTTGTAATACCTGTATAACCAACATTTCCGTTTTATACAGTTTACCTTTCTTCTTTAATTGCTGAGTAATATTTTGTATAGCATGATCTAAAAGGTCGAACTTCTTTAATTCGTAGTAAAGGATTAATAGAAATACCTTACTCAGATTATAAATATCCTCTCTATCCGACTCCACATAATCGTTTTGAATGATATTAATGTATTGCAACGATTTTTTATAGTTTTTAACCTTAAAATTTGAATAGGCAAATAAGTACCACAAGTTGATTTGTATTGCTGGCTCTATTCGCTTAAAGAAAAATTTGAGTTTTTTCTCTATGGCTGGGATAATGGATATGTTTTAAGCCCATCTTTTGTTTTCAATATTACGGTTCAATTCAAGCAATGCGGAAAACGTAAATATTAGAATTTCACATTTTTCTTTAGAAATTTTCAACTTCAAACTAAATTGTTTGAATCTTTTTATTTCGATATTAAAATCATCCTGCTTTACATCTTTTAGTAATTGTAAATAGGAGTGATAAACATAGATATAATCAAATGGGTTTTCTATATGATAATAACCGGATTTTTCCATTTCGGTAAGTGTAACCTTCAAATGAAACAATTCTTTATCCTGCTCATTGGTAACAAAATAGTAGTTCGCAAAAATAAGATGGTAACGTAGTTTGGATAAAAGGGTAAGTGCTAAGGAGGGATCTTGTAATAATGGGTTTTTTAATAATGATGTAAATAAGGATTTTCGGCTCTCATTACGGGCTTTAAATACACTGAATCGAAGTTTTAAAGATTCATAATACAGATCGGTGTATTGAATTTGATTGTATTGTAATCGATTGTTTTCGACGATTTTGGCATTAATATCATAGGCTGCCAACAAGCCTTTTGAATATCCGATGGATCTTCTTAACCACATTAATAATTCGATCGTTAATGAATAGTTTTCTTTCTCTACAGCAGTTTTATAGGCTTTTTCAGCCTCAATGGCGCATAAATCATACAAACCTTTTTCATATAGAATTTTGATTTGCAACAATTTTTCGATTTGGGAATATTCATCCGTTTTTCCGTGATGATACGCTTGTAAACTTCGAAGGATGAGTTTATATAAATAATTCTTGTCTGCCGAAATAAATGCTGGATTTACTCCCTGTTTTTTTAATAATGCCTTTATATGACTGTCATCTTCAATCTTTATTTGGTCGAGAATATGAAATAGGATTTTGGATTTATTCATGGGGCCTGCATGTCTTTCGGAGTAAAGATTAAAATACCTTTTCTCTGTCATGGAAAGGTTCTTAATTAGAATAAATGCATGGCTGTTTGATTTCATATTTATTAGATACTAGAATTACTAAAACCAAGGTAATAAAAATTATTAAAAAACCATTATAAATAAATAAAATAAGAAACTAATTAATTTAGAATACTAATTAGACCTACTAAAAAAATACTTTATTTATTAGGTGATCGGTGCATCTAATTTTAAATTTGAGTTAAATAAATATTAAGTTGTTTTAGTCTTTAACTTAACTGATTGTATTATGAAGCAAGCTTTCAATACATTACTGTTTTTATTTTTGTTTCTTATTACTAAAGGATTATCTGCTGCGGTTTATTATGTAAATGATGGGTTTGTTGCGGGTGATATTTTTTGCACTGCAGTGGGTAATAATGCCAATGTTGGAACAAGCCCATCTACACCTAAACTTACATTAAAAAATTTATGGAATACTTATGGTCCTTCTGGTACCAACGTACTTACAAGCGGGGATACCATTAAAATTGATGCAGGTACATATTCTGTGACAGGATTTGCCAGTGTTGATGAAGCTAAGTTTGACATTACGGTTGCAGGGTTAAATTTTTTAGGTGCCGGAGTTGGAGTTACCATTTTCGATCATAACTTTCATGGTGGAACATCTGATTATTTTATGTGGATTAAAGCAAATAATGTTACCGTTAAAAATTTAACTGTTCAGGAATTTGCTGGTTGCTCGAGTTGCTCTGGAGTTGTTTTCTCAGGGGTGAATACAGGTGGACAAGCATTTACCATTGATAATGCAACCGGAGTAGTTTTGTACAATGTGCAAACGAATAATAATGGAGGAAATGGGAATGCAGCCATTACGGTTGGGCCCAATTCTCAAGTAGTTATTCGAGGTGGCGGATCAACTTGTAATGCGGCTGGCGCAATATTTAGCGGAGGGATTGATGTTCTGGGTAGTAATATAAATTTGTTGATTGAAGATTATATCCTGGCTTATAACTCAAAAAGTGCATTTTTTGGTTCTGCATTGTATGTTTTTGGTAACAATGTTACCACTGTGGTGAATGTTAGAAATACCAGAATTACTAATAATACAGGCAAGGAGGGTACCGGTTTGTATCTTGATGGAGGAAATGTTAGTCTTAGGAATTGTATGATTGGGAATAACTCGTCAACTGGCGGTACGTATGGTGGTGGTGCGGTGATTTATGAGGGTACCGTTAAGTTATCTAATACTACCATCGTTAATAATTCCGGTAATAAAGGTGGTGGAATAGCGGTGTTCCCGAACAATGGAAATGTTTCTTTAACGTTGGATTCCTGTTTATTTTCATCCAACACGGCTTCTTCCAACCGCGGAGTAGATTTATATGCTCGGCCCGATGCTACTAATATTTTTACAATCACTGCCCAACAAACTACGTTTAGTTCAGTTGGTAATGTGATTACCCTTGAGGGCACCAACTCGTGTGTTGGTAGTTCAATCAGTTTAACGAATTGCGGTAATCCTCTTGTTCAGAACTTGTCGTCTTTCTGCGCTAATCCAACCTTTATAAATACCACCCTTCCAACTTTTACACCAACACCTAATCCTCCCAATTTTTCAGGTGTATGTGGATCGATTGTTATTTTACCTGTAGAATTGGTTCAGTTTGAGGCAAGGGAGGTGAATGATAATCAAGTTGCCATTGAATGGCAAACATCGAGTGAAATCTATAATGATTTTTTTAAAGTTGAAAGGAGTTCTGATGCCATTTCGTGGACTGAATTGGGAAGGATTAGGGGAAATGGGAATTCAAATGTATTGTTGGATTATCAGTTAATGGATTATTGGCCATCTGTTGTTAATTATTATCGATTAATTCAATTCGATGTTAATGGTGATAGTGTTGTTTATGATCCAGTTTACTTGGAATTAATCAATCCGAATCAGGCACCACAAATACAGGTATACCCCAATCCTGCAAGCACTCAGCTATTTGTTAGAAGCCATATCAAAGGGGATCATATAGCACAGTTGGTGGATTTGAATGGGATAGTACTTCAAGAAATGAATATGCATTCAATGGGTATTGTTGAATTTAATATTGAGATGATGTCTGCTGGGATATATTTTGTTAAGTGCATGAACGATGAAGAAATTCGAATCACCAAGGTGTTAATTCACTAATTATGTTTCAATTGACATTGATTTTGTTGATAGCCCTTTTCTTGGGTTTCTTTTTGGTGATGGACTTGTTGTTCTTTCGCAAAAAGAATAACAAACAAAGCAGAAAATAAACCTACTTTCATAAACAGCTCTCTTTTGCTAAATGGGAATAGTTGAAAAAATATACACTAAAATCTTTCTAATACTAAGACTTGATGTTGCCAGGCATGCAGGCTAGAAATTTTCTATTTCTCCTTCAGTAATAAAAATGGTATCATTACTTAAGTTCGTTGCCATACCTTCAAATCTTCCTTTGATATTATGACTAGTTAAATCAGGATTTTTTATTTCATCCAAATAGAAATTACCAGAACCAAAATTGGTATTGATATAATAGAATTGACTATTCATATAAACTTGTAGCGATCCATTGGTCACTGGACCTAAGGCATAAGTTCCTAAACCACTTACTCCGCTAATATTGGCGGAAATTAAAATGGTACCATCATCTCCTCCGAAGGTAACCATTTGCCCTGTGCTGGCATATATTGCTCCAACTTCATCTGGGAGTGATTGCCAATTAAATCCGTTAAGTTTACATTTCATATAATTGGCTGGAGGTGCAACATTTGGTTCGCAGCCTGAAGCTAATAACAAGGTGAAAATGCAACCTATCCATGTTCTAAGTGATTTCATATTTAAATAGATTATTTATTGGCTAAATTATTCGATTTGATGTTGTTATAGAATGATTATAATCAGGTTATTGATTTATTGATGCCAAGGTATAAGGTGGAATTTCATCAGCTGGTTTTATGCAATGCAGTTTATATTGGCTGCAAGGTTTTAACTAACTGTTAGCGCCCCACTATCGGAGGTGGAGATAAGCGACAGGCTTGGCACATCCTCTGCTGGGACAAGCCGGAACCCGGAGGGTGTGGATAAGGCGCCACAAAAGGACAAAAAAAATCCTGCTTATTTAAAGAAGCAGGATGATGTAAGTTCTGTATTTTAAAATATTATTTAGCTACCGCTACCGATCTTCTTTCGCGAATTACGGTTACTTTAACTTGTCCAGGATAAGTCATTTCGGTTTGAATACGATTTGAAATGGTGAAGGCTAGATTATCTGACTCCAAATCGGTTACTTTATCACTTTCAACCATCACTCTTAATTCCCTACCAGCCTGTATCGCATAACTTTTTAATACGCCTGGATATTCCATTGCCAACGATTCTAATTCCTTAATACGTTTGATATAATTCTCCGTCATTTCTCGGCGAGCTCCAGGTCTTGCACCAGAAATGGCATCGCAAACTTGCACAATGGGGGCATATAAGGAAGTCATCTCCACTTCATCGTGGTGAGCTCCGATGGCATTACAAATTTCAGGCTTTTCTTTATATTTTTCTGCCAGCTTCATTCCATAAATAGCATGTGGCATTTCGCTTTCACCATCTGGAACTTTTCCAATATCATGCAATAATCCTGCACGTTTGGCAATTTTAGGATTTAATCCTAATTCTGCCGCCATGATAGAACATAGGTTGGCTACCTCGCGGCTATGTTGTAATAAATTCTGACCGTAAGAGGAACGGTAACGCATTTTACCTACGTGGCGAATTAAATCGCTATGTAATCCATGTATACCTAAATCAATGGTAGTTCGTTTTCCGATCTCCATGATCTCTTCTTCGATTTGTTTTTTTACTTTTTCTACTACCTCTTCAATACGGGCCGGATGGATACGTCCATCCATTACCAATTGATGTAAAGCTAAACGTGCAATTTCTCTGCGGATAGGATCGAAACAAGATAACACAATGGCCTCCGGGGTATCATCAATAACAATTTCTACACCAGTAGCGGCTTCTAAAGCACGAATATTACGCCCTTCTCTACCTATGATTCGTCCTTTTATTTCATCACTTTCGATATTAAATACGGTAATGGCATTTTCTACCGAACTTTCTACACCCACTCGTTGAATGGTTTGTAAAACTACTTTTTTGGCTTCTTTGGTAGCATTCAATTTAGCTTCTTCCATAATCTCCTGGATATAGCTTAAAGCATTAGTTTTGGCTTCTGCTTTTAATGCCTCCACTAATTGAGCTTTTGCATCTTCCTTACTTAAATTGGATAATGCTTCCAATTGCTGCACCTGACGAATATGAAGTTTTTCAACATCCTGACGGCGTTTTTCTAAAATTTCTTTTTGATCAAGAATATCTTTTTTGATATTCTCAATTTCAGTCTCTTTTCGTTTATAATCTTCGGTTTTATTGGTAAGCTGCTGCTCTTTTTGTTTTAATCTATTCTCAGTATCAGCAATAGATTTGTTTTTTTCATTCACAAATTTGTCGTGTTCCGATTTAAGTTGAATGAACTTCTCTTTGGCTTGAAGGATTTTTTTCTCTTTGGTAATTTCTCCTTCTTCTTCTGCCTTCTTAAGAATTTCGGCCGCTTTATTTTTTTGTACGCTTTTGGTTATTACGATTGCGATCACATAACCAAGCCCAAGGGCCACGATGCTGGCAATAATGGTAATTAATGTAGGTGTATCCATATATCAATTGTAGTTGTGAATATACAATTGAACAGCGTGAAGGAATTTAATATTGGCTTAAGTACTGGGAGATGAATTTTTCCATTTCTTCCAGTTGATCGCTAACAGATTCATCTATAGAGGATCGACGGTTTTCCATTTCCAAATATTTGGCAGCAAACTCTAGGGCACACATGGCTAGCAGGTCCTGATGATCTTTTACTGAATAATTGGCTTCATATACCTTCATCCTATCCGAAATTAAAACAGCTGCTTTCCTCATATACTCTTCCTGCTCTGCCTTAATGGTTAGCGGATAGTTACGATTTGCGATATTTAATTTGATTGATAGGTCTTCCATAAATTACTATCTGTTTAGCAAAGCCAGGGCTTTATCCACTTCTCTAACCAATTCGTTGATCTTCAACTTGAGGTCCAGAGAATCTCCTCCTTCTTCCTTAAGGTCCTTCGCTATTCTAATTGCTTTATTCTGTTCTTCTAAATAGTTGCTTTTTATTTTAAGTTCCTGAATAATTTTTAATAAATCCTGCTTTTCAGCATTGAGACGCATTTTTTCCTCCTCGGCACTCCGATGTAGGAAAACAAGTTTCTCAATCTTCGAATTTAAACTTGTAATGATGGATGAGTAGTTACTCATTTATTTTCAAATCTTTACGGCTGAAAAGTTAAAGTACAAAATTAACGAACGGATTGAAATAAACAATATTTTTATAGCGTTGAAAAGCTCAGCCTTTTTTAGGCTCGAAATTTGCCAATTATACGCATGATGAAGAGGTTTATACAGATCGTAACCATCGGTTTTTGGGCCGTTAACAGTATATTCGGACAAACCTATCCACAATTCGACCGGCAGCCTATGGACATTAGCCCGGATATTTCGGGTGGGTTTTGTGTGATGCGAAGCCATCATTTTCACCTGGGGCTTGATTTTCGGACCCAACGAAAGGAGGGGTTTAATTTATATGCCGTAGATAAGGGTTATGTAAAAAGGATTAAAATATCCCACTATGGATATGGCAAACTCATTCAGATTCAACATCCAAATGGGTATATCAGCCACTATGGGCATCTCTCGGGTTTCCCTCCAGCCATTGATGATTATGTTAAAATGATCCAGTATCAATTGAAATCTTATGAGTTTGAGATTTTTCTTGAGCCCGGCGAAATACAAGTGGATAAAGGTGAGGTAATTGGTTATTCCGGAAATAGTGGTGGCAGTACCGGACCTCATTTACATTTCGAAATCCGGGATAGTTCCAATACCTATGTTTATAATCCGCTGTTATTTGGAATTAAAATAGCCGATACCAAAAAGCCTATCTTACAAGGCTTAAGGCTGTATTCCGCTAATAAGGCACCAGTAACCTACCCGGTTAAGAAAAATAAATATGGCGCCTATTACATGAGTTCCTCTACCTTATATGCCACAGAATATTGGAAATTGGCTTATAATGCCATTGATCCCCAGGATGGAAGTGGGTTTAAAAATTCGGTTTACCATACCCAATTATTTGTTGATGATGAGTTGGTCTTCGAATTTAAATTGGACAAAATGAAGATAGAGGATCAACGAAGTAGCGATTATCATATGGATTATGCTTATTGGGTGGATAGCGGTGAATATTATGAAAAGCTTTTTAATGAGGAAGGTAATCCCTTGCCTATTTATACCCAAGGATTAAAGAATTTAATGTATTACCTATCTACTGGCTTACATACGGTAAAAATCAAACTATCTGATTTTTATAAGAACAGTACGGAGTTTAGTTTTAATTTGAACTTTACTTCCGGACCTGGATCAGAAGGGGGTGTTGCAGCTGTATTGTATTATAATGAATATAAGGCCGAAAGTATAGCTGGAGAAGTAAAGGTTACCATTCAGCCTAATTCTTTGTTTGAAAACTTTAATGATAAATTGTTACCCAAGGTAACGTCCACTTCAAATGAGGTAGGAGAAATAAATTTTAGTTTCGGAACAAAATATATTCCTGTTAGGTACGCATATCAAATGGACATCAAAGTGAACCATTCAAAAATTCCTGTAGAGAAGCTATGTTTGGTCTACTACGGTAAAGAAGGAAAAATGAAGTATTATTCCCCTGTCTCCTACAATGAAAATAGTATAACCGTAATGGTAAAGGATATGGGGAATTTTTCGGTTTGGGCAGATACCGTTAAGCCTATCATTAAGAAAATGAACATTCGGGATAGTATGTATGTTATGCATACAGCCATAATCACCACCGTTGCTACCGATGAATTATCGGATGTATGTAAATACAATGCATATATAGATGGTGAATGGCATTTAACCGAATATGAATATAAATCCGATTTGTTAACTACTCGTTTACCAAAAGGATTGTCAATGGGACCCCATACCTTCGAAATAGAGGTCTTGGATGATCGAAAAAACAGGGCTTATCGAAAAATGACTATCTTTATTACGCAGAATGAAAATGATCTTCTGCTCAATAAAAAGAAAAAATAATTAGCATATAAAAAAAAATTTCTTCTATCAATTTAACTCTGCCATTTTTACTATTACCTCCTCACAAATTTTTCGAATTTCAGAATTCTTGCAGGTATAATTGTTAAATAAAATGGTGAATACCAAGTCCTTTCCATTTTTTGATTTTACATAACCCGCATAGGATCGAACCCTGGTCATTGAACCACTTTTTGCTGTTAAGTTATTTTCTAAAATGGTGCCTTTGCCGAATGAAGACATCGTTCCATTTTTCCCTGAAACAGGTAGACTTCCATAAAATTCTTCGAAGTATTTTTCACCTTTCATTTTTATAAGCAGATCCGTTAGTGCAGATGCTGTAATGGCATTACTTCTGCTGAGACCACTTCCATCCACCGGAATAATTTCGTTGGCTGGAATCCCTTTATTTATCCAGAAGTTTTTTACCAATTCATTAGCTGAAAGATTGCTGCCAAATCCCTGTTGTTGATAAGCAATATATTTATGCAATTGTTCGGCATATAAATTATTGCTATGCACATTAATTTGTTTTATGATGTTTTTTAAAACTGGCGAATAGATGGTTGTTATTTTGGTTCGATTTTCGTTGGCCGAATAGCTGATATTTGCTTCTCTTAATATACGGGTGGTGGTTGGGGCTTTGGTAATCACCACTCCATTGGATTTTAATACACTATCTAAAACATATACAGCATACCAGGCAGGATCAG
>JBEIQI010000206.1:0-5728 GCA_040376605.1 Flavobacteriales bacterium
GACATGAATGGTGAAATTCAATATGAACACGATCCAGCATTAGAGGTTATTTTAAATGTACACGCAACATATACTGATGTCACAGGATTCCATGAAGTCCACGAAATGGTGCGAATTAGACCAGATCAAACGGTTAACGAAACGTTTGTGTTGAACCCTTAAAGCCCCTCAGAAAAATAATTTATGATAGCCTCTTTTATCAACTTGTGCTGTTGCAAAGGAGAAAGAAAGGGAAGCTCTTCTGTAGGCTCATAATGAGGCCAACCCTCTTCGTCATTTCCTAAAAATCGATAATAATTATACCTGCTCAAAAGCTTACAAACCGCAATGTGCATTACTTCCAGCTTCTCATCCTTTTTAAGCTTAAGAGTTCCTTTGCCCAGCTCTTGAATCCCAATTAAAAAAATGATTCCATCATAATCAATATCTTCTCCAAACTGCTCTCCAAGGCGCTTTAAAAGAGCAGCCCATTCTAATTGAAACTCTTTATCTATCTCGTTCATTATTCCTCAATTGCGGCAATTCCCGGAAGTTTAATTCCTTCCATTAATTCCAACATTGCTCCTCCTCCAGTAGATACATAGCTAATAGATTCGCTTAAATTAAATTTATTTACAGCGGCAACTGAATCGCCCCCGCCAACTAAACTAAATGCCCCTGCGTCAGTAGCATTCGCAATGGCAATACCTACCTGTTGTGTACCCTTTTGAAAGGCCATCATTTCAAATACGCCCATAGGCCCATTCCACATGATGGTTTTGGAATCTGAAATTACCTCGGAATATTCTTTAATAGCCATTTCTCCAATATCAAGCCCCATATAACCATCCGGAATATTCATGGTTTCAAAAGTATCAATGACGCCTTGCTCACTAAATTCTGTAGAACAAACCGAATCTTTTGGTAAATATAAATTCACCCCATGTTTCTTACAAAGGGCAATAATTTCTTTGGCATTATCCACCATCTCGTCTTCAACCAAGCTTTTGCCAACATTCCCTCCCTGGGCTTTAATAAAGGTAAAAACCATACCCCCTCCAATAATAAAATTATCGACGTTATCTACTAGGTTTTTAATGATATTAAGTTTGGTAGAAACCTTGGCTCCCCCAATAATAGCGGTATAGGGCCTTTCGGCATGGTGCAGCACTTTGCTGATATTATCCACCTCAGCGGCCATTAGCAAACCTAAGGCCTTTTTATTTTTAAAAAACTCTGCGATAACAGCCGTTGAGGCATGTCTTCGATGAGCTGTTCCGAAAGCATCATTCACGTAAAAGTCGCCTAATGCTGCTAGTTGCTGCGAAAACAAAGTATCCCCCTTTTCTTCTTCAACGTGAAACCTTAAGTTTTCAAGCAATAATACCTCTCCTGAAAGAAGTTCGGCGGCCATTTTTTCCGCCTCAGGTCCAACACAATCGTTGGAAAACTTTACAGTAAGTCCTAAGGCTTTACTTAAACTTTGTATGATATGTTTTAAAGAATATTTTTCATCATTTCCGCCCTTCGGCCGGCCCAAATGCGACATTAAAATAACAGAGCCGCCATCCTTTATAATTTTCTGAATCGTAGGCACAGCGGCCACAATACGAGTATCATCCGTTACATTAAAGGAAGCATCCAGAGGTACATTAAAATCCACACGAATCAGGACTTTTTTACCTGAAAAAGAAAAATCATTGATGGTTTTCATAATCCATAGTTGTGGGGCAAAAGTAGGAATTTTAGCGAATGTTTTTTTGGGCGGCCTTTCCAGCTGTCCGCTATACTCCTTTCCCTTGTTTAAAAACAAGGGCTGCGGGGTATCGCTTCCATCTGGGCCGCTTGCGTATTCTTCATAACTTCTGAATAAAGTAGAAACCCAAGTAGATTCTAAATTGCATCTAAACTTTACCTTTGACAACCATGAAGTTTTCGGAAGTTGTAGGACATAATGAAATTAAGCAGAAGCTAATCCACGCTGTACAAAACGGACGTATTCCTCATGCACAGCTATTTTTAGGACAAGAAGGTGGAGGAAACTTAGCATTAGCTATTTCATATGCGCAATATGTAAATTGTACTCAAAGAACTTCAGAAGACTCTTGTGGCAGTTGTCCGAGCTGCGTGAAGTACAAGCATTTACAACATCCCGATTTGCATTTTTGTTTTCCTGTTTTTGGCGACTGGAAAAGAGGAACAAAACCCAGCGATCACTATATGGGAGAGTTTCATGACATTGTCAAAAACAACCCATATACCACTTATATTGAGTGGATGGAGAAAATTTCTGAGACCAAGTCGGGGATTATAAATGTTGCACAATCGGACGAGGTTATAAAGAAACTTTCCTTAAAGCCATATGAGGCCGCTTATCAGGTAATGATCATTTGGATGCCCGAATGCATGAATACCGAGACGGCAAATAAGTTATTAAAAACAATTGAAGAGCCACCTAACCGGTCGTTGCTGATTTTAGTGGCTAACAATGATGAAGAAATGTTAAGCACAATATTAAGTCGTGTGCAGTATATAAAATTAAAAAAGCTGCAGGATATGGACATGTTGGCAGCCTTAACATCCAGATTTGAGTTGCCATTTGATAAAGCAAGGGAGATCGTGAATGTGGCTGATGGAAACTATAGATATGCTTTACGATTAGTGGAGATGGAGGACATGGATGAAGATACCACCAAACTATTGCAAGATTGGTTTAGAAGTAGTTATGCCATGGACATTGGTAAATTAACACAAGTGGTAGATACTATTTCCAAGTTGTCGAGGGAAAAGCAGAAATCTTTTTATGAGTATGCTATTCATATCTTTAGACAGGCTTTGGCCATGAATAATGCGGAAGAGGTGATGAGGGTAACTACCAATGAACGTCAGTTTTTAGATAAGTTTTCATCGGTAACCCAAAATCATAAACTGCCGAAACTTATAGAAAAGCTCGAAAAATCCGTTTACTATGTAGATAGAAACGCGAATGGAAAAATACTGGCCATGAACCTTAGTATGGATCTTTATGAAGCGTTAAAGCTCGAAAAACATTCACTTTCCTAATCCTTATTTTTAAAAGCTACCGCCAATTAAAGAGCCAGCATTGGCTCAAAGCACAGATTATCGTTAATCCAAAATTCTTGCTTATCTTTGTTAGAATTGAAAAATTGAATAAATGGCTTGCAGGAGTTGTAGTACAACAGATGGAGGAGTGCCAAAAGGTTGCAAAAGCAATGGTTCATGTGGAACAGGGGGCTGTGGGAATAAATTAGAGGTTTTCGATTGGCTTTCGAATATGCAACCAGCTAATCCGGCAGAACAGTTTCAATGGGTTGAGGTAAGGTTTAAAAATAGTCGCAAAGAATTTTATCATAATAAAACAAATCTTCCCGTATACGTTGGAGATTTAATTGCCGTTGAAGGTAGCCCTGGGCATGATATTGGAACCGTTTCTATGACGGGAGAACTCGTTAAACTCCAAATGAAAAAAACAGGGTTTAATTATAAAACTGCGGAAGGCCGAGCTGTTTACAGAAAGGCCAGGGAAAACGATATCCAGAAATGGAAAGAGGCCATTGATAAAGAGCAGAAATTTATGATGTTTTGTCGAAAGACATCCAAAGAGCTGGGACTAGAAATGAAATGCAGTGACGTAGAAAGTCAAGGAGATGGTTCAAAAGCTACTTTTTATTATACATCAGAGGGCCGTGTTGATTTTAGGGAACTGATAAAGATCTTAGCAAGGGACCTAAAGGTAAGAATTGAAATGCGCCAAATAGGATTCCGTCAAGAAGCGGGTAGACTTGGAGGAATTGGGGTTTGTGGAAGAGAGTTATGTTGTTCTACCTGGATGAGAGATTTTAGATCAGTAACGACCTCTGCTGCACGATATCAGCAACTATCAATTAACCCTCAAAAACTAGCAGGTCAGTGTGGGAAACTAAAATGTTGTTTGAATTATGAATTAGATAGTTATTTAGATGCATTAAGTGAATTCCCCAACACCCAAATAAAACTCAAAACAAAAATAGGAGACGCCAGCCACTTTAAGACCGATATTTTTAAAAAACAAGTTTCATATACTTATGACAATGCTCCTGGCGTTATCATTCCATTGGATATATTAACTATCCAGAAGGTTATGAAAATGAATAAAGACGGTGTTTTTCCTGATGATCTTCAAAGTTTAATTGAAGAAAGGGATCGGCTTAAAAACCCAATACCTAAAAAGCAGGAATTTGCCAATGTTTTGGATGAAATGAACCTTTCTAGGTTTGACAATGCCAACAAGAGCAAAAACAACAATAATAAAAACAGGAAAAAGAAAAAACGAAATGGAAATATTAAAAAGGAGCAAAAATAAATTGCTTTATATCTCTATCGCGGTTTTATTCTTGGTTTCCTGTGATAGAAATAAAATTTACGAAAAGTATAAAAGTATTCCTAATGGTGTTTGGAGTGCTAAGGAGCCCGTAACATTCGATTTTGAGGTGAAGGATACCAATCAATATTGTAATTTATTGGTAAATATTAGATGCTCCGACAATTACCCATACAGAAACTTATATATGTTCATGAAGACA
Source organism: Flavobacteriales bacterium (assembly GCA_040376605.1). Lineage (GTDB taxonomy): Bacteria > Bacteroidota > Bacteroidia > CAIKAF01 > CAIKAF01 > JANWKQ01. The sequence goes on from JBEIQI010000206.1 coordinate 4,563, forward strand.
AAAAGACCGGATGGTTCTATGTCTATAGATACCCTTGAGTTTTACTTATTAGATGCAAAAGGAAAACCACTGGGAGATTGTTCGGGAGACATTTGTAACAACCGATTCATGATTGATCATGATTTTAAGTTCCCACAACCAGGCAAGTATGAGTTTGAGCTGAAACAAGCAATGAGAACCGAGGACGGGAACTTGCCCCTTGTGATGGATGTGGGAATGAGACTCGAAAAGTCAACTAAAAAACTACAATAAGTTTGGCAAAAAAATCTAAACTAAAACTACTCGGAAACTTTCGCTGGGTTTGGTTGGTTGTTTTTTCTCCGTTTTTAATCTTAGCCTTCTTAATAGGATTGGCGAAGTTGGGATTATTAGGAGAAATGCCAGATCCGAGAAAGATCGAAGATCCTAGTCAGAACAAAGCATCTGTGATATATACTTCAGATGGAAAAATTCTGGGAAAATATTTCATAGAAAATCGGGTCTTGATTGATTATGAAGATATTTCACCTAATGTAATTAATGCGTTGATCCCAACTGAGGATGTTAGGTTTTACGATCATTCTGGTATAGATCCCAGGGGTACTTTAAGAGCTTTTGCCCGAATGGGAAAGGATGGTGGGGCGAGCACCATTAGTCAGCAATTAGCAAAACTTTTGTTTCATGATAAACCCAGAAACAAGTTTCAAAGATTAATACAAAAAATAAAGGAGTGGGTGATTTGTGTGGATCTGGAAAGAAGTTATACCAAAAAAGAAATTCTTACCATGTACCTGAATCAAGCCGGTTTTGGACATAATATTTTTGGTATTTATTCAGCATCAAAAATTTATTATAATAAAAATCCGAAAGACTTAACACCTCCAGAAGCGGCGATGCTCGTTGGATTGCTAAAAGGGCCATCCCTTTATAGTCCTCTTAGAAATTATAAAAATGGGACTCTACAAATAGCCATTAATCGCAGAAATACCGTGCTTGAACAAATGGAAAAGTACGGAAAGATCAACCATTCAGATTGTGAAAAATTTAAAAAAGAGGAAATCATTTCAGATTTTTCTGCTTTAAAATCGAGGGTTGCAGCGAATGCTTATGGGGGAGGGAATACTCAATATTTTCTTGAAGAATTAAAAAAAGAAATGGAGGCCTGGTGTAAGAAAAACACCAATCCC
>JBEIQI010000366.1:0-2032 GCA_040376605.1 Flavobacteriales bacterium
AAGGACAAGCTAATTCAATATTTAAGAAATGGTGTTGGAACTGCAGGTAGTTCAGGAATAGTTCCTCCCGCTTTGTTTAACAATAAAAAATTGGTGAATGGGTATTCTTATAATCTCGCTAGGTTTAAAGAGGAAATCAAGGCAGCCGGGTATTCTCGAATAGGGGAAGTTCCTCCAATTAAATTATCTACGGATGTTGCATATGCTGATGTTTGCACCTATATTATTAACCAATGGAATGAATTAGGATTACATGTGGAGCTGGAGGTATTGGACAGACCCACCTTAAAAAGTGAAATAGCCAAAGGAAATATTAGTTTTTTTAGGGCTTCTTGGATCGCTGATTATCCTGACCCTGAAAACTATTTATCATTATTTTATTCACCAATGAAAAGTCCAATTGGTCCCAATTATACACACTTCAATAACTCTCAGTATGATGAAATATTTGAGCAATCTGCCATGATTATTTCAGATTCTTTAAGATATGGTAAATACATGGAGTTGGATCAATTAATGATGGAGGAGAGTCCGGTAATTATTCTTTATTACGATCAGGCCGTTAGATTTATCAATCGTCGTATTCAAGGTTTATCCAATCATCCTATGAATTACTTGGATTTAAAACGATTGAATATTATCGAGCAATGAAATTAAAATCGTTTGGATATTTCCTGCACTGACTTTCTACTTCGTGGAGTTATTTCACGAGTTCTAAATGGTTCTTCTAATGATTCTCCATCACCTAAATAACCTAATGCAATAAAACAGACCACCTCTTGATTGTCTGGAATGGAAAAAGTTTCATCCGTTAAGTTTCTATCGTAACCACCTAAAATATGACAATATATTCCCATCGATGTTGCCTGGGTTAGCAGATTGGCATTTGCCATCCCCACATCATGCATATAATGTCTATTAAAATCTCCATTCTTTGAAAATGTTTTATTGGCAACACACATAACCAACACAGATGCATTTTTTACCCAAGGCTGATTTCCGCTCGATAAAAGATTCCACATGGTTTCAAACCCGCTTGTTCCCTTCAATGAATATAAATAGTTCCACGGTTGTTCATTAATGGAACTGGAGGCCCACGACGCTGCTTCCAATAAAGTTAATAGTTCGTCTTCTGCAATTGATTTATCGGAGAATGCCCTGGCACTCCATCTTTTTGCAATTAGATCATGTACTGGGTATATTGTTTTAGCTTCTTTAATCATCTTATTCTTTGTTTTTAGATTACCTGCATAGGTAAATCCATTACTAAAATTTCAGCATCTTGGGTCAAGGCTTTAATAACTATTTCTTTTTGGGTTACGAGTCCAATGGCATCTCTGTCTGCTAACTCAGTGTCATTAATTACAAAAGTACCTTTTATTACCATGAGGTAAACACCATTTTCGGGTAATTTGTTTTGATAGGTGGATACAAATCCTTTATCAAACGTTCCAATAGAGAACCAAGCTTGCTGATGAATCCAAACCCCTTCATCATTTTCGTTGGGTGATAATATTTGTTGTAATTTATTTTTTCTTTGATGAACTTCCAATGCCATCTGGTCGTAACGAGGGGTAACATTTCTTTTATTGGGAATGATCCAAATTTGAAACAGTTTTAGCGGTTTATCTTTGTAAAAGTTATATTCGCTATGCAGTATTCCAGTTCCTGCACTCATTACTTGAATTTCACCAGATTTTACAACGGCAGAATTACCCATACTATCTTTATGTTCCAAAGCGCCTTCTAACGGGATAGTGATAATTTCCATATTGTCGTGAGGATGCCTACCGAAACCCATACCACCTTCAATATAATCATCATTAAGAACTCTGAGCACTCCAAAATGCATTCGTTCCGGATTATAATAATTGGCAAAACTAAAACTATGTTTTGCCTTGAGCCATCCATGATCGGCTGCCCCCCTGGTATTTGCTTTATGAATGAAACTATTTTCCATAGTCTTTAATTATTTTAATCAAAGGTATGATAGTAAACTGAGTTAAAAATTAATCAAGGTTAAGAATTATTG
>JBEIQI010000204.1:0-5741 GCA_040376605.1 Flavobacteriales bacterium
CTGTTTTTACCCAAAAAACGATGGATACCAAGGCTATACTGCTAAATATACTGCCTAATAATCCCTGCATAGAACCGGACTTAATAAAAGGCTTGCGAATAAATTTGCCGGTTGCCCCAACCAATTGCATGGTTTTAATTAAAAATCGCTTCGAAAAAATGGCCAGTCGGATGGTATTGTTAATCAAAGCAATCATTATTAGCGAAAGTAAAATACAAATTCCCAAAAGGATATAACTGATTTTGCTGATATTCACATTTACATCATTAATCAAATTCACATCCTTAAAAATCTCGGCAACATCATCAGGATATTGGGCAAGGATATCACTTTCAATTTCAGGAATGATATCATTATTGGCAAATTGAGATTTTAAGGTAACTTCCAAAGTAGTGGGCAAGGGATTTTCATCCAATAATAACATGGGATCCTCCTTCATGCTTTCTTTGTAATCTGCCAAGGCCTCTTCAGGACTAATGAGTATAACATTGGCAACATATTGGTTGGATTCGATATAAGCTTTTATCTCCTGCGCTTTCTCTTCAGCAGCTCCAATATTGAGAAAAACCTGTATTTTTAAATTTTGCCGAGCATATTCAGCTAACTTTTTTCCGCTGATAACAATACCCCCAAGAATTCCTAAAACAAAAAGTACCATGGTAACACTAAATACCGAAGTGATATAGGCCATACGCAAGCGTCGCTTGTTATAACTATCTTCTCTTTTTCCCATATTACAAAAGTCCAATAAATTATAAGCTAATGTGGTAAGATCACCAATTTCTTTCCACAGTGCACGGTTAATTAAGCAAATTGGATAATAATTCTGCACCAGAATCGTTTACACCATCGTTTTTTATACTTATTTTACAGTCAAATAAAGGAAGTTTGAATATCTATCAACAAAAAAACCGCTGGAAATTATGGTTAGGCATCTCGGCCTTTGTGATAGTGGTAGCGACCCTTATTTATTCCAATTATTTAGTCAACAAGATCGCTAAGCAGGAGCAAGCCAAGGTTAGATTATGGGCTGAAGCTGTTGCCAACAGGGCTAAACTAGTGCATAAAACAGATAGTATTTTTAAAATCTTCGAAGTTGAAGATCGTAAAAACATCGAATTATGGGCTGAGGCCAATAAGTTTATTGCTCAAGATGAAGGTGGAGGTGATATATATTGGCCCACCAAAATTCTTTCTAACAATACCATTATACCAGTTATTATCACCAACGAAAAGGATGAAATACTTTTCTATAATAACTTTCCCGCAGATAAATTAAAGGATTCTACATTCCTGGATTCACAACTGGTAAAGTTTAAAGCAAAAAATAAACCTTTGGATGTTTCGTATAAAGTATTTGGTTTGGTAATGAACCAATATCTGTATTATGATGACTCATATATTTATTCGGAACTTAAGACCACCATAGATGATTTGGTGAAGTCATTCATTTCCGAAACGGTAATTAACTCGGCCTCTGTGCCGGTAATTATCACCAATGAAGCGAAAGATAGTTTGATTGCATATGGTAATATTGAAGAGTTAAATCTAGGGCCCAATCCTTCATCAAAATTATTGATTGAAAAAATGAAAGGGCATAATGTTTTAACCGTAGAATTATCCAAAGGGAACACGAATTATATTTATTATATGAATTCCTATGTAATTCGTTTGCTTCAATATTTCCCATTTATTTTCCTGGCTATCATCAGTGTATTTCTCATTGTATCCTATCTTTTGTTTAGTGTTGCCCGAAGATCAGAACAAAATCAGGTTTGGGTAGGCATGAGTAAAGAAACGGCCCATCAGTTGGGCACTCCCCTATCGTCATTATTAGGTTGGGTAGAAATTCTCAAATTAAAAAATGCTGATCCGGAGGCTATTACCGAAATAGAAAAAGACATAGCCAGACTGCAAGTAGTTACCGAACGTTTTAGTAAAATCGGATCAAACCCTGAGTTAAAACCCGAGGATATCAATGAGGTGCTAACAAACATCATTGAGTACATGAAGCTGCGAACCAGCGGAAAAATTACCTACGAATACAATTTCAGTATCCAGGAAAAAACCATCCTTCCTCTTAACCGTCCGCTTTTCGAATGGGTATTAGAAAATTTATTTAGAAATGCCATCGATTCGATTAGTGGGCATGGTAAAATTACCATTGATATTCATTTACAAAACAATGAGTTTTGTGTAATTGATGTAAGCGATACCGGCAAAGGAATCCCCAAAAATCAACATAAAATGATCTTTCGTCCGGGTTATACCACTAAAAAAAGGGGCTGGGGACTGGGATTATCCCTTACCAAAAGGATTGTAGATGAATACCATAAAGGAAAAATCTTTGTAAAACAAAGCGAAGTAGGCAAAGGGACCACTTTTCGAATCCTTTTGAAACTAAAATAGCCGCTGATGGCCTTAACTTCTGTCATTTTGACACCTATGCCTGATTCGGCAAGCAGTTTGTTAAGTATATTTGCCGGATAAATGGCAAAATGCGATGAATACAGAAGAAATCATAAACGAACCGAACGAAAATATTCAGAACCAAGATCCTAACATGGAAAAATCAGAGGATACTATTGACAAAACTGAAGAACTGTCAGAAAAAACTACAGAAATCGTCGAAAAAACGCCGGAAGAAAAATATGACACCCTTTACGATGATTATCTTAGGTTATACAGTGAGTTCGATAACTTTAGAAAGCGGAATGTTAAAGAAAGAATGGAATTAATAAAAACGGCAGGAAATGATGTAATCAAATCTATTTTGCCGGCTATTGATGATTTGGAGCGAGCCGTAAAAACATTCGAAACGTCTGATAAGGAAAGTTTGCAGCAAGGCATTCAATTAATTCATCATAAACTAAAAACCATTTTGGGAGATAAAGGTTTAGTAGAGATGAATCCAGTAGGTGAAAAATTTGATGCAGATCAACATGAAGCCATTACACAACTTCCTGCACCTTCCAACAAAGAGAAGGGTTTGATTTTAGATGTAATTGAAAAAGGATATAAGTTAAATGAAGTAATTATTCGCTATCCAAAAGTGATAGTATATATGTAATAGCATGGCAAAAAGAGATTTTTACGAAATATTAGGTATCAGCAAAAATGCCAATGCCGATGAGATAAAAAAAGCTTATCGAAAAAAAGCCATTGAATTTCATCCTGATAAAAACCCGGGAGATAAAACTGCTGAAGAAAAATTTAAAGAAGCAGCGGAGGCATATGATGTATTAAGCGATGCCAACAAAAAAGCCAGATACGATCAATACGGCCATGCCGGCATGAGCAGCTCTGGCGGCGGCGGCGGATACGGAGGAGGATTTAGCGGTGGCGGAATGAACATGGATGACATCTTCGATCAATTTGGAGATATCTTTGGTTTTGGTGGTGGAGGATCACGTGGTGGAGGTCGTAAGCGCAATGTAAATAGAGGAAGTAATATTCGTATCAAGGTAAAACTTACCATGGAAGAAATTGCGGATGGTGCCACCAAAAAAGTAAAAATAAATAAATATGTAGGATGCGATTCTTGTCATGGAAGCGGGGCAAAAAATAGCACCTCCGTTAAAACATGTACCACCTGTAATGGAAGTGGTCAGGTTGCCCAAATACAAAATACCATCCTTGGCCGAATGCAAACCGTTACTTCTTGTCCATCCTGCGGAGGTGAAGGAAGCGTAATTGCTGATAAGTGTAATAAATGTTTTGGCGATGGAGTGGTTCGTGGTGAAGAAGTTGTTGAAATAAAAATTCCGGCAGGCGTTGAACATGATATGCAATTAAGCATGAGTGGGAAGGGTAATGCCGGCCCACGAAAAGGAATTGCCGGAGATTTACTCATTGTAATTGAAGAAGAAGATCACGAACAATTTAAACGTGATGGTCAAAATATCATTTACGATTTAGCTTTAAATTTTGCCGATGCAGCATTGGGAACCTCTGTTGAAATTCCAACCTTAGGAGGTAAAGCCAAAATTAAAATTGATCCGGGAACACAATCCGGAAAAGTATTGCGATTAAAGGGCAAAGGCTTACCAAGTATCAATGCATACGGACGCGGAGATCAATTAATCATTGTAAATATTTATACGCCGCATAAATTAAGCAACGAGGAAAAAAAGATTTTAGAACAATTAAAGACCTCTAAAAATTTCGAACCATCTGCCGATAAAAAAGATCGAACCTTTTTCGATAAGATGAAAGATATTTTTTCATAAAATCAATCTTAAGCAAATGTTATCAAAAAGAATAATGGGGGCTTTACCCGTTATTCGCTCAAGGCCTATGGCCACAGCAAGCGCCAATTAGGCCTTGCCTGGTGGGCCAAAGGGCTACTCGGCAAGGCTCAAATGGCCAGCCCCCTGCGGCCACAGGCGCTTCCGCTGCTACCGGGGCCCCTCCTTAATACCTTCAAATCTTTCATTTGCATTTTAACCCTATTCCACTAATTTTGTTGTCCTCAATAAACAAACGAATTATATGAATATCCACGAATATCAAGGTAAAGAGATTCTAAAGAAATATGGTGTAGCCATACAAGAAGGTGTATTGGCTAATTCTCCTGAAGAAGCAGTAGCTGCAGCCAAAAAAGTAACTGAAATGACAGGATCTAAGTGGCATGTGATAAAAGCACAGGTTCATGCAGGTGGTCGTGGAAAAGGTGGAGGAATTAAATTGGCCAAAAACCTTGATGAGGTAAGAGATTTATCCAATCAAATTTTGGGTATGACCTTGGTTACCAAACAAACCGGTGCCGAAGGTAAAGTGGTACATAGTGTTTTAATTTCCGAAGATGTATTTTATCCTGGAGCTTCAGAGCCCAAGGAATATTATATGGGTGTACTATTAAATCGTGCTACCGGACGTAATATTATTATGTACAGTACCGAAGGTGGAATGGATATAGAAGAAGTAGCAGAACATACACCACATTTAATTTTTAAAGAAGAAATAGACCCAAGAGTAGGTCTTCAACAATTTCAGGTTCGCCAAATTGCCTTTAATTTAGGACTAACAGGTGAAGCCTATAAAAGCATGTTGAAATTTGTAAATGCACTTTATTCAGCATTTGAAGATACAGATGCATCCATGTTCGAAATCAATCCGGTATTAAAAACTTCCGATGATAAAATTATAGCAGTAGATGCTAAAGTAAACATCGATGACAATGCCTTATATCGTCATCCTGCCATTAAGGAAATGAGAGATACCCGTGAGGAAGATCCAACAGAAGTAGAAGCAGCTCATCACGATCTTAATTATGTAAAATTAGATGGTAATGTAGGTTGTATGGTAAATGGAGCAGGATTGGCCATGGCAACCATGGATATCATTAAAGTAAGCGGTGGAGAGCCGGCTAACTTTTTGGATGTAGGTGGTACAGCAGATGCAAAACGTGTGGAACAAGCATTCCATATCATTTTAAAAGATCCGAATGTAAAGGCTATATTGGTAAATATTTTTGGAGGAATTGTTCGTTGCGATCGTGTAGCACAGGGTATTGTTGATGCCTATAATAACATGGGAAACATCAATGTTCCTATTATTGTACGTTTACAAGGAACCAATGCAGTTGAGGCTAAAAAAATCATAGATGATTCTGGATTAAAAGTATATTCAGCCATTAAATTGCAGTAAGCTGCTGATTTGGTAAAACAAGTATTTAATTAATTTATTCTATTTTATTGATTATAAAAAAAGCCCCTCCATGGAGGGGCTTTTTTATTCAC